>JBDTVJ010000010.1:0-41069 GCA_040007275.1 Terracoccus sp. | reverse complement strand
AGCCGCTCCCGTCTGTCTCCGGCTGGTACAGGTCGTCATAGGGCTCCAGGTCACCAGAGGTGTTCAGGGGAATGCCCCGCTTCTTCGAGACGACCGTCTTCTTGACGGTCCGGGTCGTGGTGACCGTCGGCCCGGGAGCCGTGACTGAGACGGTCTTGGTGACGGCAGGCGGCGGGGCCGCCTGCACGGTGTCGGTGGTGACCGGCCCGGGTACCTCGACCGTCGTGGTGACGGCTCGCGGCGTAGCCGCTGGTGTAATCGGAGCAGCGGTCCCGCAGCTCGCGAGTATCGAGCCGAACGTGACAGCGGCGAGGGTGGTGGTGGTCTTCTTGATGATCGTGTTCTCCTGGTGGGGCGTGTCGTGGTCGAGCTGGGCACGCAGCAACCGGTTGGCCACCGACCTCGGTTGGCGACTTGCTCACCTCTGCCGATCGGGCTGACCAGCGTGCGGACTCTTCCGCTCGCATCGCCCCGGCGTCGACCCCTAGCACTTCGTCCGTTGTGCCCCTTTGATCAGTATTACATCGACGGTTCGCCTGCGGCGCACTTTCGAAGGTTCCCAGGAGGTATCCGATGACGTGGTCATTCGGAGTTGGAGTATCGAGCGTTCGGGGATCGCAACTCAAACGTGGAGAGATCGGCAGGGTCTGCTGCAAAAGCAGCTGTCCGCTCAGGGCAAGGTACGCCGGCACCTCGACGAAGCCGAAAGGGCTCACGACGCCCCAGAACCATGCCCACAGGGTTGCACGCCACGGCGCTGGACAGCCGATCGTCGTTGACCACTACCGACGCGGGTGGCGCCACAGCAACGCGCCCGTGGCCGCCCTCGCTCTCGAGGCCACTGGCCGCGTGGCCTGGTGGCAGGACGCGGAGGTGCCCTTCTGGATCTCGCGACGAAGGAGATCGAGGCGGCTGCCCGATCAGCCAGTTGACCCGGATCGCGCGCTCAGGCTGATGATTCGCCGTGCGGCCGTAGGCTGGGCAAAGACCGATCGGCCAACGGCACGTCGGGAGGTCCTGGCGTAGGTCGCACGTAGCGCCACCGATGTTCAGTCCGCTTCGAGCGGCACATGCCGTCAGCCCGTTCGGTTGGCGGTCGCTCACCATGTGAGAAGACTCGGTCGACATGGAAGCCAATAATCATACCGTAGTATCTTTTTGCAGTGACCGAGATCGCACTGAGGGCCCCGACCGCCCACACCACCTCGCGCCAGTGGGAACAGCGACTCACCCCTCTTGCCTCAGTGGACGTCGACCCTCAGACTTCCCGCGTCTTCGAGAACGGTTGGTCCTCGTTCTCCCCTTCCGGCGTCTACCCCGTGACAGCAACATCTCCCCGTGCCCGCTCGCAGCTCTGGCAGATGACCTCCTACCGACCAGGGCGACGGGGACCGGCCACCGGGTTCCAGGGTGAGGGACTGCTCGCCTTGGAATCCGGTGGAGGCGAGACCCATGTGTTCTACGCACCGGACCCGCGCGCCGACTGCCCGAGTATCCGGCTCGAGCTCAACGGGAAGGTGGCGACCATGAGCGCCGACGGCATCGTCGAACACGAGGTCGACGCAGGTCCGGGTGGCATGGGCGCGGCCCTGGCGCGCTGGTCGGACCGGATGGCGGCAACGCTCGGAGTGACGCTGCCAGCTGAGTACCCGACCGTGTGGTGCCCTTGGTACCAGTACTTCACGCGTCTGACTGAGGCAGACATGTACGAGAACATCGACGCCATCGACCGGCACGATCTGCGGGTCGACGTCATCGGCGTGGATGACGCCTTCCAGCGCGAGATCGGCGACTGGCTCGAGCTGTCAAACCGGTTCTCGTCCCTTCCGAAGCTCGTCGAACGCATCCACGCCAGCCAGCGACGCGCCGGCGTGTGGATTGCGCCGCTCTGGGTCGGGGCCCGTTCGACCCTGTTCAGCAAGCACCCGGACTGGCTCGTCACCGACAACGACGGGCACCCCCTGTGGGCGGGAAACAACTGGAACCAGGACCTGTACGCCCTCGACGTCACCCATCCCGGCGCCATGGCGTACGTGCGTGACGTATTCCAGAGGTGGCGTGAACACGGCTTCGACTACTTCAAGATCGACTTCATGTTTGCGGGCGCGCTGGACGGACACCGACACGAGGTCATCACGGCGCTGGACCACTACGCACTCGCCATGCACGCCATCCGCGACGCTGTCGGTGGCGACGCGACCGTCCTCGGCTGCGGAGCGCCGCTGCTACCGAGTATCGGCACCGTCGACGGGATGCGCATCTCGTGCGATACCGACGCCCGCTACGCGCCAGAGAGCGGCGACGTCAGCCAACCGTCCCAGGCGGGAGCGATGCTGTCTGGTCAAGGACGAGCGTTCATGCACGGACGGTTCTGGCACAACGACCCGGATTGCATCATCGTTCGACCCGAGGTCGAGCGCCGCAACGAGTGGGCCACTCACGTCGAGATGTACTCGGGAGTCCGAGCCGCCAGCGACCGTGTGAACGGGCTGGACGACTGGGGGCTGCAGATGACGCGACGGCTCCTGCAGCGCTCAACGCTGACGCCGCTGGTGGGCGGATGACTGAGAATGCGTCGGCAGGCGAGTTCCTCATGCCCCGGCTCACGCCGCCTCCGATTGAGCGGGCCCGGTCTGCCCCTGGCCGCTCGGCCTCAGAGCCGCTGATGGACCCGCTGACCCAGTATCTGCGGGAATGTGAGGAGGCCCCCGGCTACCTGGACTTCGCCCGGGTCGGGCCGCCGCTGCGCAGCGTGATCACGGCCCGGGCGAAGTCGCTCGAGACTCTCGCTCGCGGAATGGTCGGCGCTGTATCGACTTTGGAGGAGGTCCAGCAGCGGGCCCGAAGCCGAGCCGCCACGCTCGTAGGCGTCGCGACGCATGAGTGCACCATCGCGTCCTCGACATCAGCCGCGTTGATGAGCGTTGCGTTCGCCCTGTCGTCGGGCGGTAACGTCATCGTGCCGTCCGGGGAGTTCCCGGCGAACGTCGTCCCTTGGCTGCGGGCCGCCGCGCGCGGCGGTCCGACCGTCATCCGGGCGCCTCGAGCAGCAGATGGAAGCTACGGCGCCGAACAGGTCGCGCGAGTGCTCACCCCGGACACGGTTGCCGTCACCGTGTCCGCCGTCGGCTACGCGACGGGGTGGAAAGCTCCCCTCGCCACCATCCGCGAGGTCATCGGGCCCGACCGAATCCTCGTCGTCGACGCAATCCAGGGACTGGGGGTCTGCGACCTGCAGCTCGAGACGGCAGACGTGGTGATCGCAGGCGCCCAGAAGTGGTTGCGGGCCGGTCAGGGCGCAGCGATCTTCGCGGTCCGCGACCACGTCGCCGACCGCCTCCACCCCACCCTCGGAGGGTGGCCCTCCATGCCAGAGCTCGATTCCGACTGCACCGCGGCGGGGGCAAGCCCCGTGCGCGGGCCGGCACGTTTCCTGCCGACCAACGTCGACCTCGAAGCCGCCGCCGGACTGGACGCCGCCCTGTCGGCGCTCGCCACTTGCGGCCCCGCCCGGGTGCACCAGCGGCAGCGGCTGGTCGCCCACAGCGTTCGCCAGGTCCTTTCCCGTTTCGACGCCACCGTCATCGGAGCGGAGTGGACGCCGGAGCAACGGGGACCCATCCTCTCGTTCACGCTGCCGGGCCTGGAGTCCGACCGTGTCAAGCGCGAGCTGGCCGACCACGGCGTCTCCGTGAGCGTTCGCGACGAGCACGTGCGCATCTCAGCGCATCTGAGCTTTGGTGATGAATCGGCTGCGGTGCTGGAGGAAGCTCTCTGGCAGATCAAGCCCGGTACCGGAAGGGAATCACGACCAGTGACCTCCTAACCGCGGATGGACGGTATCCGCTCGAGCGATGACCAGGTGCGCCACGGCGCGAAGGAGACCCGATGCCCCAATTTCGAACCGTCGCTGAGATCCGTACGAGTGACGCCACGGCCCGTGTCTACGAGTTCGGCTGGCAGTCCTGGACGCCGACCACCGCGTACACCCTTGGAGCACCGAACCACCGGCCCCAGACACCGGCACGCGCCGTCAGCGGATACCGCCCCGAGACGCCCAAGCCCGCCCACGCGTACCAAGGGGATGGACTCCTCGCGGTCCAAGGGGAGCGGGACGGCCCCGTGACCGTCGTCGGGACCATCGACGGGCGCTGGTCGGTGCCCACTATCCGCGCCGACGTATTGCCGGCTGGGGGTGTGCACCGGACCGTGACCGTCAGCGCGGAAACGCCGGTGGAGGTCGTCGTCGACGGGGGCGCCGATGGCATTGCCGGAGCGCTCGCTCGGTACGCCGACCGCTACCTCGACCGAGTCGGCCGACCACAGCTTCGGCCCCTACCGCCGATGTGGGCCAGCTGGTACCACTACTTCACAAAGTTCACCGAGGCCGACCTGCTCGAGAATCTTGACGCGATGGACCGGCTCGAGCTGGACATCGGCGTCGTGCGCCTCGACGACGCCTTCCAAGCCGGCATCGGGGACTGGCTCGAGCTATCCGGAGGGTTCACCTCACTGCCGAGAGCGCTGGACGCCGTGCGGGCCCGTGGTCGAACACCGGGTTTGTGGATCGCGCCCCTACTGGTCGGTGAGCACAGCCGCCTCTTCGAAGACCACCCGGACTGGGTCGTGCGCACACCCGACGGTTCCCCCACCCTTGCTCTACACAACTGGGGGCAGGACTGCTATGCCCTCGACATCACCCACCCCGATGCAGCCACCTACATTCGTCACGTCCTGCGGACCTGGGTTGAGTACGGCATGGGGTACCTCATGGTCGACTTCATGTTCGCTGGCGCGCTCCGCGGAGTGCGATACGACCGCCATATGGACGCGATCCCCGCCTACCGGGTCGCCCTCACGCTCATCCGCGACGCCATCGGGCCTGAAGTATTTCTGCAAGGTTGCGGCGCGCCCATGTTCCCGTCGATCGGTCTCGTCGACACCATGCGCGTCGGTCCCGATGTCGACCTGACCTGGGCACCGGCCGGCAACGACTTTTCGCGACCTGGACTGGCCAGCGCACTGGTTTCCAGCCACGGTCGCGCGTTCACGCACGGCCGGTTCTGGGTCAATGACGCCGACTGCTTCATGCTCCGGCCGGGCGTCGAGCGGCGAGGTGAATGGGCCGAGGCCATCGAGCGTTACAGCGCCGCACGAATCAGCTCGGACCGGCTTGCGGCACTGGACGACTGGGGACTGATGCGCACCCGGGAGTTGCTCGTGCCTGGGGGCGCAACACCATTCCTGGCAGTGGACGATGACTTCACGCCAAGGCCTTGACAGAAGCAATATTCATACAGTCATACTATAACACTTGACCTGCCCAGATCTCGGAGGACCAATGCCCCGCTTCTCCCCGCCGGCCGCCCTGCGGCTCGGTGTCGTACTGACTGCCGTTCTCACCGCGTCTGCGTGCGCCAGTGCAACCGGCGGCCCCGCCGGTGCCGGCGGTGCTGGCGGAGCGACGAACGGCTCCTCAGCCCTTCCGGCCAGCTTCTGCAGCAAGCAGACGCCCGACCCGACCGGGACGGCCCCCCTGACGCCCGACCCGAACATCAAAGCGGACCTCACGTTCTGGGGCTGGTACAACCTCGTCCCGAAGAACGTGATGGACGACTTCCACAAGATCTATCCGAACATCAACATCAAGTTCGTCGACTTCTCCACAGCCGACACACACACCAAGCTCGCCACGGCGCTCGCGGGAGGGGCCGGCGCTCCGGACCTCTCGATGGTGCAGGACCGCGATGCGCCACGATTCTGGGACCTGCCGCTGCTGGACCTCACGGACTGCCTCACGCCGTACAAGTCAGACTTTCCAGCCTTCAAGTGGGACAAGATCGCTCGTCCGAATGGGCAGCTGCAGGCGGCACCCTGGGAGGCTGACGCTGCAGTGATGGTCTACCGCCGTGACCTGTTCAAGAAGTACGGCATCGACCCGGGCGGCATCAAGACGTGGGACGACTACGTCGCGGCCGGGAAGGCGCTCAACACGGCATCCGGCGGCAAGACGAAGATGGTCATGTCGCTGCCCGTCTCAAACGACAACGGCATCGCCGGCCACATCACGAGCGACTTCAACATGATGCTGAACCAGCAGGGCGGCTCATACTTCGCCAAGGACGGCAAGGTGACCGTCAACGCTCCTGAGGGTGTCACCGCCCTCAAGATGCTGGCCAAGTTCCGCAAGGAGGGCATCACTCTGAACGACGTCTCCTCCGGTCAGGCCGAGAAGGCTGCCTTCGAGGGAGACCAGGTCGCGACGATCTTGCAGCAGGCCTCGGTGTCGTTCGCGCTCAAGTCAACGCTGAAGGACATGAGTGGCAAGTGGGGGGCGATGGAGCTTCCCGCGTTCACGGACGGCGGCACGCGTGGAGCTATCCGTGGCGGCACCTCCATCGCCATCACGGGGCAGTCGAAGAGTCCCGAAGCAGCGTGGAAGTTCTTGCAGTTCTGGTTGCTGCGGGTTGACTCGCGCTGGAAGAACTACGAGGTCGGCGGACTCGTGGAGAACCTGTTCCTTCCGGCCGCGAAAGACCCTCGATTCCAGGCAGGAGACCCGTACTTCGGCGGGGACCCGTACCTGAAGATCGTGGCGAAGTCGGCCCAGGAAGCTCCGCTGTTCTACGAGAACCTGAAGACGAACCAGCTCGAGGGAGCCTTCAAGCAACGGCTGCGCCCGTTCCTCAGCGATGGTGGCGATGCCAAGGGGATGCTCGACTCCGTCGCTTCCGACACCGAGAAGGCGCAGTGACGTGACGGCTTCGATGCCGAGCCCTGCCCTGGTCCCGCGCAAGCGCGGGACCAGGGCAGGGCGTCGTCCCCGGGCAGCGTCAGGGCGTAAGCAGTGGGCAGCGTACGCGTTCATCGCCCCGTTCTTCCTTGTGTTCGGCGTCTTTCAGCTGCTGGCGGTCATCGCCTCGGCAGGGATGTCTTTGACGAACTGGAAGGGGGCGAGCGGAGGCCAGTACGTCGCCCTGGGCAACTACACGGCGCTGTTGTCCGATCCGGCCTTCCTCAAGGCGTTGTGGCACACCGTCATCCTCTGGGTACTGACCGTTCCAGCGCTCTCCTTTGGGGCACTGGCTCTCGCTCACGTTCTGAATGCCAAGCTGGTCAAGGCAAAATCGGTGCTGCGTACCCTCTTCTTCCTGCCGGTCCTGCCCTCCCTTGTCGTGGTCGGCGTGCTGTTCCTGCTCCTGATGGACCCGGTGTACGGCCTGCCGAACATCGCCCTGCAGGCCCTCGGCCTGCCGGCCATCGATCTGAAGAACAACCCGGACGTCGCCATGCCCGTTCTCGCCGCCGTCATCCTGTGGCGCTGGCTCGGCTACAACATGACGATCCACCTGGCGGCGCTGCAGTCCCTGCCGACCGATGTCATCGAGTCGGCGAAAGTCGATGGCGCAACGTCATGGCAGACGTTCTGGCGCGTCATCGTGCCGATGTCGAAACCGACATTGGTCTTCACCACCATCATGTCGACCATCGGCACCTTCAACCTTTTCGATGAGCCGTATGTGCTCTTCGGGTCGGAGGCCGGACCGGACCAGGCGGGGCTCACCCTCGGGACCTACATGTTCAAGCAGGGCTTCGAGTTCTTCAACCTTGGTTACGCGTCCGCCATCTCGTACACGGTGGCAGCCGTGGTCCTGGTCCTGTCCCTGCTGCAGTTGAGGGTCACCCGCAATGACTGACACACCCCGTCAGCGTCCTCCAGCACATGACGGTGATGCAGGAACCGCTGCCGCCGTCCAGCCTGCGACAATGCACTCTGCCCGCCAGCAGCTTCTGCGGCACGAGGCACCCGCCACCGGCGGAGCGTTGAACGCATCCGCGAGCGGTACCGGCGGAGGCCGCCTCGACACGACCTCGCAGGGGTCGCGGCCCAGCCGGGGCCGATGGTCCACAGCCCTGCCCACGAACGCGGTCCTGTGGATAGTCGGGCTGGCGATGGTCTTCCCCATCTACTGGCTGATCTCGACCTCCTTCCTGCCCAAAGAACAGATTCTGGGAGCCGAGCAGCGCGTCATTCCTAACGCCTTCACGCTCGAGAACTACCGGCTTCTGCTGCAGAATCAAGAGTTCTGGCCGGCCGTCCGCAACAGTCTCATAGTCTCCGGTGTCATCACCATCGCCGGCGCCTACTTCGCCACGCTCGCAGGGTACGCGTTCGCCAAGATGAACTTCTCAGGCCGTGATCTGCTCTTCCGAATCCTGCTGACCACGATGATGATTCCCCTGATGGTGTCCTTGACGACGAACTACGTCATCATGTCCAAGCTCGGGTTGCTCAACTCGCTGTGGGCCGTCATCCTGCCCCAGCTGGCCCCCGCTTTCGGCATCTTCTGGATGCGCCAGTTCGTCATCACGACGGTGCCCGACGAGATACTGGAGGCGGCCCGAATCGACGGCGCCGGCGAGTTCATGACTTTTCGCAAAGTCGTCCTTCCCATCCTGCGACCCGGCGTCGCGGGGCTCATGATCTGGCTCTTCCTCTCCAGCTGGACGCAGCTGCTGGTTCCGCTGACCTACCTCCAGGACCAGAAGACGTATCCCGTGTTCATCAACTCGCTCCGGACCTTCCCCGCCATCCCGGTCACGCACCTGCTCATCGCCGCATCGGTGCTCTCGATGGTGCCGGTCATCGCTCTCTTCGTCTTTGCCCAGAAGTCGTTCGTGTCGGGCCTGTCCGCCGGGGCGGTGAAGGGATGAGTGAGACCCTGCGGTCGCGGGCCTGGTTGGGCGACGCTGGCAAGAATGGGTTCATCGCCCGGCACCACTTGCGCGCCATGGGCGTCAGTAGCCCCCTTCTCGACGGTCGCCCGATCATCGGTATCGGCAACACGTTCAGCGAGCTGACCCCATGCAACGCGCACCTGCGCTCGCTCGCCGACTCGGTCAAACGCGGCGTCCTCGCTGCTGGCGGGCTGCCGTTGGAATTTCCCGTCATGAGCCTGGGGGAGCCGTTCCTTCGGCCTTCGTCGATGATGTACCGCAACTTGATGGCGATGGAGGTCGAGGAGAACCTGCGAGCCAATCCGCTCGACGCCGCCGTGCTGCTGACCGGCTGTGACAAGACGACCCCGGCAGCACTCATGGGTGCGGCCAGCGTTGACCTGCCCACGATGCTGCTGACCGGCGGGCCGATGCTGAACGGGAAGTTCCGCGGCAAGGACGTCGGTTCGGGCACCGACATCTGGAAGATGACGGAGTCGCTGCGAGTCGGTGCCATCACCCAGGCCGACTTCACCGAGTTCGAGACCTGTCTTAACCGTTCCCCCGGTCACTGCATGACGATGGGCACCGCGTCGACGATGGCGTGCCTGACCGAAGCTCTCGGGATGCAGCTTCCGGGAGCCGCCGCCTACCCGGCGGTCGACTCGCGACGTACCGCGCTGGCCGAGCTGACCGGGATGCGCGCCGTCGAGCTGGCCCGAGAGCAGATCCGCCCTTCCGACATCATGACTCGCGCGGCGTTGGAGAACGCCGTCAAGGTGAACGCGGCCCTCGGCGGGTCTACGAACGCAGTCGTGCACCTACTCGCTCTCGCTGGTCGCCTCGACGTTCCCCTGACGCTGGAGGACTTCGACACCATCGGTCGAGACGTGCCTCTGCTGACAGACCTGCTTCCGAGCGGACGGTTCCTCATGGAGGAGTTCGCTTACGCGGGCGGCGTCCCGGCGCTCCTGCGCCAGATGGCTACCCTTCTCGACCTCAACGTGATGACCGTGACCGGCAAGTCACTCTCCGACAGCGTCGCGCTCGAGGCTCCATACGACGAAGCGGTCATCCGCGACCTGGCAGACCCGGTGCAGCCGGCCGGGTCGGGCACCGCGGTCCTGCGCGGGAACCTCGCCCCGGATGGTGCGGTACTCAAGATCAGCGCGGCTTCTGCTCATCTGATGACGCACACCGGTCGCGCCATCGTCTTTGACGCGCTTCAGGACTACCTGGACGTCGCGGACGACCCTGATCTGAGGGTAGACGCGGACACGGTTCTTGTGGTGCGCAACCTGGGCCCACGCGGGTACCCGGGGATGCCGGAGGTGGGCAATCTGCCGATGCCACGGCGTCTGTTGCAGGCCGGCATCACGGATATGGTCCGGGTCACGGACGCGCGAATGAGCGGCACGGCATACGGCACCTGCGTCCTGCACGTGGCGCCCGAGGCGGCAGCGGGTGGACCACTTGCCCTCGTTCATAGCGGTGACCTCGTCGAGCTCGATGCTCCCGGGCGGCGGCTCAACGTGCTCGTGTCCGACGAGGAACTTGCTCGCCGGGCCTCCGAATGGTCGGCGCCGAAGCCGCGCAGCACGCGCGGATGGACCCGTCTGTACGTTGACCATGTCACCCAGGCGGACACCGGTGCCGACCTCGACTTCCTCGTCGGCGGCAGCGGCGACACCCCGGACAGGCCAAGCTTCTGACATGACAGCGTCCGACGCTGCACCTTCCGAAACGCCCGCTGTCCATCTGGATGCTGCTGGCGGCCTGCCCGAGCCGCTCCCGAACGTCTCCCCCGCCTTGTCCGATGTCGTCGGCCCGACAATGGGTCACTCCGGAGACTGGGTCGTGTCCGGAGTCAGCCCTGTCGTGGAGGTGCCGTTCCGGCACGACGAAACCCTCGACGTCGACGGCTTCGCCCGCATCGTGAACCACGTCCTCTCCACCGGTGTCGGCAGCGTCATGTTTCCCGGATTCGCGTCCGAGATGCTGAAGCTGTCAGACAGCGAGCGGAGCGTGCTCACCAGTGAGCTGCTCCGACAGACTCGCGGCACGGGCACGGCCGCCATCATCTCCGTGCCAGACCACGCCACCCAGGTGGCCGTCCGTCGCGCGGTTGACGCCGTCGAAGCGGGCGCCGACATCATCAACCTGCTCCCACCCCATCAGCTCGGCCCGTCCACCGTTGCGGTGATCAGCCACCTCAGCACCGTCCTGGCGGCGGTCGCGCCGACACCGGTCGTGCTGCAGTACGCGCCAGCCCAGACGGGCACGTCGCTGACGGTGCAAGCCATCGGGGACCTCGCCGAACGACACGAGAACCTGGCGTGCGTGAAAGTGGAGTCGGCACCTCCGGGCCGGTTCATCGAGGCGCTGACCCGGTTGCCGCGACCGCTGCCGAGCCTGGTCGGGTATGCCGGTCTGCAACTTCCCGACGCGTTGCGTCGTGGCGCTGTTGGTGTGCAACCCGGGTGCTCCTTCACCGAGCTGTACCAGCGCTTCTGGACCCTGTGGAGCTGTGGCGCCACCCTGGAGGCGGGTTCGCTGCATCAGCGGATGCTGCCCTTCTTGTCATACTGGATGCAGCACGTCGAACTCATCGTCGCCGCGGAGAAGCGCATCTCGATGCTGCGGGGGTTGATCGATACCGACGTGTGTCGCGCCCCCGGTTGGGCGCTCGACGACGTCGAGCGGGGCCTGGTGGACGCGTTCCTGCGCGAGTTCGAGGCAGAACTCCCGGCGGTGAGCTGATGACGGCGCCGTGCGCGTCTGTGGACGTCGTCACCCTGGGCGAGACAATGCTTTTGCTGCTGGCAACCGATGGGTTGCCGAGCAGCCAGGCACCGATGTTCTCAGCCACCATCGCCGGCGCCGAGGCTAACGTCGCCTGCGGCGTAGCCCGCCTCGGTCACGCCGTCACCATTTTCGGGCGCGTCGGCACCGACCCTTCCGGGCAGCGTGTTCGCGCACGCCTCCGAGGTGAGGGCGTCGACACCACGCATATCGTCACCGACCCCCAACGGGCAACCGGGCTCCTCCTCCGGGACGCGCCTGCGGGGCGTCCTGTCACCGTCGAGTACCACCGCACTGGCAGCGCCGGCGCCGCACTTCACCCTGACGACATCGACCTGAAAGTACTGGCCCGGTCACGGATCCTGCACGTCACCGGCGTCACTGCTGCCCTCAGCGACACGGCGTTCGCCGCAGTCGACGTGGCGATGGACACTGCCCGCGAACGCGGTGTCCACGTGAGCTTCGACCCCAATGTGCGCCTGCGCCTGGCCGACGTGCAGACCTGGTGCGACCTGACCGCGCGCCTCCTCCCGAAAGCCGACACCGTCCTCATCGGCGACGCCGAGATGCTCGCCCTCGGGATTGCCGACCCCCACGCCGTTCTTGACGCCGGCCCGAGCATCGTCGTTGTCAAGCGCGGCGCAGACGGAGCCGATGCCACCGATAGAACCCGCTCCTGGCATCAACCGGCACGCCGCGTCCCCGTCGTCGACCCGGTCGGCGCCGGTGACGCCTTCGCCGCCGGCTGGCTCAGCGCCCACCTCGATGAACTGCCCATCCCTGACCGCCTGGAGCGCGCCTGCGCCGTCGCGTCGTTCGTGGTCGCGACCCGCGGCGACATCGAAGGACTGCCCACCCACAACGAACTCGACGAACTCGGCCCGGCCGGCGCCGACGTCCTTCGCTAGGAGCCCACGTGACCGACATCTACTCCCCTGACTCAGAAGGCATCCGTGCAGCCGCATCCTCGTCACGACCTTCGAGCCTGCACACCCTCAGCACCGTTGCCGAGCACCGGGTCATCGCCATCGTGCGCGCCCCCGATGGGGAGACAGCATTCGCGCAGTCGAACGCTCTTCTGGTAGCTGGCGCCGGCGTCGTCGAGATCTCGCTGACCACTCCGGATGCCTTGGACGCCATCCGTCGATGCGTTCGCGTCCACCCGTCGGCCGTGGTCGGTGCAGGAACTGTCTTGGACGCGGCCTCGGCGGTGGCCGCCGTGCGCGCTGGAGCTCGCCTCCTCGTGACCCCGACGTTGAACGCGGACGTCATTGCGGCCGCCGGACGGTACGGGGTCGTCGTCATCCCGGGGTGTGCCACTCCGACAGAAATGCTGCGCGCCCACGAACTGGGGGCGCACGCGGTCAAGCTCTTCCCCGCGCGGCAATGGACACCGGCGGCGATGGCCGACGTTCGCGAAGCTCTTCCGCAGCTGAATATCGTGCCGACAGGGGGAGTGAGCATCGACTCGGCCTCGCAGTGGCTCGAGGCAGGCGCGCTTGCCGTCGGCATCGGTTCCGCTCTCACCCGCGCCGCGACAGACCAGATGCAGAAGAGTCTGCGAGTGCTGCGCGCCGTTGCCGAGGCCATCAACCGGCCCACCGCGCCGGCCGCGTCCACCAGACCGACGGAGTTGGACAGGGAGGGAGGTCGATGAGTGCAGGTTTGCTCGCCGGTGACATCGTCCTCGTAACGGGCGCTGCCCGCGGCATCGGGCTTGCGTGCGCTGAACACGCCGCCGCCGAAGGCGCGCGCGTCGCACTCGTGGACGTCCTGTCCGACGAGGTGGACGCCGCCGCCGAGGAGCTCGCAGGCCACGGCTACGACGTCTTCGCGGCCCACATGGATGTCACCAACCCGCACTCGGTCACTGAGGCTGTCTCCGCCGTGTCATCGGCCCTTGGCAACGTCACCGTCCTGGTCAACAACGCGGGTCGGAACGCCTACGCAGACGCGACCACGATGACGCTGAACGAATGGGACGCTGTCTTCGACGTCGACCTGAAAGGGGCATGGCTGACCACCAAGGCGGTCTTACCAGCCATGATCGAGGCCTCCTACGGCTCGATCGTCAACGTCGCCTCCTTGCACGCGAAGCTGACCTGCGCCGGCATGTTCCCTTACGCAGCAGCCAAGGCCGGCCTGGTCGGCATGACCCGCAGCCTGTCCCTCGATGTCGCCCCGCACGGCATCCGGGTGAACGCGGTCAGCCCGGGGTACATCGCGACGGCGCTCGTGGAGGAGTACTTCGATCAGCACCCCGACCCCGACGTCCGAACGCAGGCCCTGAGTGTGCAGCCTCTCGGTCGGCTCGGGACGGCACAGGACGTCGCACACGTCGTCTGCTTCGTGGGGTCGCGACGAGCAGGATTCGTCACTGGAGCGGACTGGGCAGTCGATGGCGGGCTCGGGGTGCGGTTCGCCTGACGAGCGTTGGGTGCCGCGGCGCGCCAGAATGGCGAGACCAGGACAGAGGAGAGGACTTCAATGGCAGCGCAACCACTTCGCGCACCTCGAGGCATGCATGGCCATGTGGTTGACGAGTTGGGGCAGGCCATCGCCGCCGGTGACCTTCCGTACGACTCGCAGCTCGTCCCCGAAGAGATCGGGGAGCAGTTCGGGGTCTCACGAACCGTGGTGCGTGAGGCGTTCAAGGTGCTCGAAACCAAGGGAATGGTTGAAGCGCGGCCGAAGACGGGCACCCGCGTGCTCCCAGTGCAACGCTGGGACCTGCTCGACCGTGACGTCATCGGGTGGCGCGTCGCCGGACCCGCCCGCGATTCCCAGCTGCGAGAGCTGGTCGACCTGCGAACCGCGGTTGAGCCGTTGGCCGCGCGACGCTGTGCCCAGGCCCGTGATGCCGACGCAGTGGCCGCACTTCGGCTGCACTGCGCGGCGATGCTCGCTGCCATCCACTCCGGCGATGTCACCGCTTTCACGGACGCGGACATCGCCTTCCACGCAGAACTGCTCATCGGCTCCGGCAACCGGATCCTCGCCCAGATCTCCGGGGCGGTCGAGGCGGCTCTGCGGGCCCGTGAGGACCTGCATCTGTTGCCGGACCACCTCGGGCCGGAAACCGTTGCTTCTCACGAAGCCATCACCGATGCCATCGAGGCGGGAAGCCCGGGGAAAGCTGAGAAGGCCACCCGCGCCCTCATCCGAACGGCAGACGATGAGATCACAGAACAGTTGTATCGGCACGGGGCCCGGCCCATCAGGGGACGCCGACCGGCGCCGGCGCGCTCAGAACGCCTCATTGATGACTGAGCTGACCAATGAGGTCAAGCCCCAAGCCCTCCAAGGGGGCCTTCGGCGCCCTGACGTTCCAGGATGGCGCGGCCGATCGCCGAGCGCCGTGTCAGCAGTCAAGTGTCGATGACGCGTGGGCCGCAGCCGAGCCGTCCCCACCTCGTCTTCGACGGTAGCGAGTACTTCCGCGCACCCCACGAGCCTTTCACTATCGAGCGCTGAACTGTTCGGCGCCCCAGTCGACCTTCTGCGTCAGGAGTTCGAGTGCGTCTCCTTGCGGCGCGTAACCGAGACGCTCCGACGCTGAAGTACCCAGCACCATCGGATACGCGGACCGCCACGGGTGCCCGCCCACCGCAGGGTCAGCTGCGGCGTCCAACAGTTCGAGCCGCCCGTTCCAGCCCAACCCTTCGCCGATCGTCCGCACGATCTGTTCAGCCGTCGGAGTATCCGGGTCGGCACTGTTGAGCACGCGTTGCCCGGGCGCTGCGCAGACGGTTTCGATGAGCGCCGCGGTGTTGGCCGCGGCGGCCACTTTCGAGGGCGCGTACCCCTACGGGCTGAACGGATCCACCTCCTCGCCAGCCGGAGGCAAGGTCGCTGTGTCCTCGCTGATCGGCCCATGAAAGCACGGCGGTTCCGCGCCGTTGAGGTGGCGACCGTCTGCATCCACGTAAACCGCGGGGCTCGAGACGAGGACCGAGCTCGCGACCGATCCCATCACCGGCAACAGGGCGCGGACGTCCGCGCCGCGGTAGGCGACCAGATCGACCACAGGTCAGCGCCGTCCCCCACGAGTTGCTCGATCGCACGGACCTCGCTGCGGTCGATCCGATGAGACCGCACCCCGACCAGGACCAGCTCTTGTGGCATCAGTCCGGGAGCACGGCCGGTCACGTCCACCGACCAGCCAGCGGATGCCAGCCCGCCTGCGACTGCACCACCGATTGCCCCAGTCACACCCAGAATCACCGCACGCGATGAAGCCCTCCCTGGTCGTCCCTCACCGACCCCGAAGCGACAGTATGGCGGAGGGCACATCGGCAGCCCCCTGTGCGTCGAGGTCGCCGGGCCACACGTGAGTGATTCCCCCTGCTCCAACGAATCTCAGCGGTAGCAAAACCGGCTGCCCTCTGACAAAGGCCGCCGTGGCCCAGAGCGGCTCTGGGGCTGGGTCGCGATGCTCGAGGTTGCGAGTTCCAGAACGGCCGAAGCGGAATGAGCCCGTTCACTGATGTCGGGTCGGTGTCGGTGTCGGTGGGGTGCTTACGGACAGGCCTCGCTCTCTCGCGCCTGACCCGACAAACCCCCGGATCGCACGCCAGCAATTGAAGACGGCCCCTGCCGTGAGGGCGATGGTGAGCGCCAGTGAGGCCAGGTCGGTCCCGTTCTGCGCCGTACCGATCCATCGGTCCAGTGACCACCATGAGGAAAGCACGGCCAGCGAGCCGAAGTCCCATGCGTCAGCGCGGCGGCGCCGTACTCGCCGGGGTCCGCGTGTCGTCCGCGCTGTGGACAGCCGTGTCCGCAGCGTCTGCGCAGTACGTCGGAGCAGCTGGCGCGCCATGGCGAGTGTGCAGGGGCCGTTGTAGATGGCGAAGTCGTCGAAGTGGTGGACGCCAGGCCGGTCGTGGGCGAGGACCGCCGCCTCACGGACCTCCCGCAGCTGCGCCACGGACATGGCCAGGGGTGGCTCGTGCGGCTGGTAGGTCGTACCGAGCGGGTAGTCGCGGCCCGGGGTGGCGGTCATCTCGATGTGGCAGCCCATGACCGCGCTGACCGGACGGGTCTGCGTCATCGACACGAGCGCGTCCAGGCTGTCGCGGAACGCCCGCGGGTCCTCGACGTAGAGCCGGCCCGGGTAGACCGTGTCCCCGGTGAGCAGCAACCCGCTCCACGGGTCGAAGATCGCCACCGATGTGTCGTGGTGGCCGGGTATGCCGGTGACCTCGAGCACTCTTCCGCCGAGGTCGAGGTGGACGATCTCGCGGGGCCAGTCGCCGAAGCCGAAGAACGCCTTGACGGCGGCCACGTCGCGGCCCACGACCGTGGTGGAGGGGCGATCGACGAACTGGCCATCGCCACTGACGTGGTCGCCATGGTCGTGCGTGTGGGCGACGACGAGCTCATAGTCCGTGCGTGGGTGACGGCGTAGCCAGTCCTTGACCACACCGTCGATGGTGGTGCGCAAGGGCATCCGCTCCGGGTCGGCCACGGCACCGGTGTCGAGCAGCAATGCGCGCTCGTTGCCGAACAGCAGGTAGAGGAAGGGCGCCTCGTAGGTCAGGGCCTTGCTCTGTCGAAGCAGGATCGTGTGCTCGTCGTAGGCGTGCACCTGCATCGGCGGGTCCTCGCACCGGATCCCCGCGGGTGCCCCGTGGATCCAGGTCACCGGCAGCTCACCCAACTCGGGTCCCCCGCTGAAGTCCACGTAGGTCGCGGAGCCGTTCGTCCCATCCCCCACTGCCGAAACTCCCTTCCACCTCTCGAGCCTCGGCCTGGCCGCCGCAAGTCTCTAGCAGCGTACGACGACTCACCTACGGTCACCCTGTCTGATCGACGGTCATACCGTGTCCGATTGCCACTCCAAGGGCGTCGGCGTTGATGACTGAGAGGCGTTTGACCTTGATGCCGTATCCCGTGGTGCTGGCCTTGCCGATCCAGGCGCCGTAGGTGGGACGGAGGTCTTGTCGTCGAGGCCAAGCACATGGGCTGATATTCCCATCGTGTTGGCGCTCAGGCCGATGCGGTAGAACCCCGCTCAGGGACATCCATCTCGCGTCGGACGTTACTGCGGAACGTCTCGCAGCTGGGGGTGTGGGTTCAGGCGCAGGGCAAGCCGGGGACGGGGATCGACCCGGTCGATGTCCGGCAGGTGTTCGCCTCGCGTCGGCGATTGGGTCGTCCCAGGGTGCCCGGGGATCCGGGCAGCATTCAGTTCCTGACGTTTCGTGGCCCGCCGCCGGCTGCTGGCTGGAAACGTGCCGGGGACCGTCATTGCTGGAGGCCGTGATGGCCTCGTTCCGGGACTCTATGGTGCGCAGGTGTGGTTTGACGGCCGGCGCGGTGATCCGGTCGGAGCGCACGGCCGGCCGGCTCCTGGGCGAGCGGGCCCTGCATGGGGAAGTCCTGCATGTGGCAACGCTGACCGGCGCCGTTGTCAACGCGCACCTGTCGCGGGAGTGTGCCCGGGTATCGGCCGGGTCGGCCAAGGGCCGGGTCGCCGAGCTGCGCGCGGAGCTGCCGTTCCTCTACCTCGACGGCCGGATCCTTTTGCAGCTGGGAGGCGCCGTCCCGCCGGTGGGTGGTCGGCGACTGGCCACGATCCCCCGGCTGATCTGCGCTGAGGAGGTGCAAGCGGCGATCGACTCTTGTGACGGAGGACCATGGCAGGGGACCGGGACCGGGCGATCACGCTGTTGGTGGCCAGGCTCGGGTTGCGCTCGGTGGCGGTGGCCCGGCTCGAGCTGGACGACCTCGATTGGTTGCGGGAAGCTGACGGTCCGCGGTATAGGACGCCGGAAGGATCGGCTGCCGTTGCCGGCTGAGGGCGGGGAAGCGGTCGCTGACTACCTGGCCAGTTCAGAGGCGTACACACCGGCGTTGCTGTGCGGGACCACAACGTGGTCCTGCTGGTCGGCAGCGTCGCATTGAAGGCGTCGAGTGCCTCCTGCCCTGTCCGCAGCGGCGGGGCCGCAACGCAGATCGCGGGGTGCCAGCCGTGGTGGGCGAGGACCCCAGCCACGGCTGCCAGACAGCGACACCGAGCAGCGGACTGGGAAGCAGAGCCAACGACGGAACCATCCTTTGAGACTACGAGCAGAGCGGTGCCTTCCGAGCACCGCTATCTCACAAACCGATCCTCCATTGGCGTCGATGAGTCCAGCGGCCGCGGAAGTTGGGGTGCTGGTAACGGTGCTGTCACCAGCCTCGCCCTGAGTGCTCGTCCCCGACCTGGCGCGGCATGCCGTTGCGGACACGTCAAGCGCCGATGGCGCTCGTATCAGGCCGCGCAGATGGGTCAGCGAGTTGATAGTCAACCTGGTTAGTGCCGATATATTGCGATATGGTACTGCTTGCTGCGGAATCGCGGCCTTTTGTGTCCCAATTCTCATAGGTGCCACATATGTCACAGGTTCAAAGGCCGACCTCGCTGCTTTTCCTGGTCGTCACAGCGGTTGTCGCCGTGGTCGGATTCGCGCAGGAGGTTCCGGCCCACGCGGCGTCTACGCCCGTGCCGGCTTCGCACACCCAGCGGGTGGGGACTTCGGCGCCCACCGATGCTGCGACGAAGCAGGTGGTCTATCACGGTGTGGCCGTGCAGGTACCGCGCGAGTGGCCGGTGGTCGACCTGACCAAGCGGGCCCATGCGTGCGCGCGATTGGACCGCCCGGTGGTCTACCTGGGTGCCGCGCCGGCGCAGCAGGACTGCCCCGCCCACCTGGTAGGCCGCGCCAATACGCTGTGGCTGCAGCCCGCATCGACGTCCGGACAGCCGATGGTCAGCGCCCACGTCGGCGCACTGGCCGCCCGGGTCGCGCGGTCGGCGATCGGGCACCAGAGCCTGGCGGTGCTGGGCGGCGAGCATGTGCAGATCCGCTCGACCTGGGCCGGCTCCAGCGCGACCGTCGATGCGGCATCGGCGACGGTACGCACGGCGACCGGCCTACCTGACACGGTCGGTGCGGTGCCGCCGGCACCCACCACCGACCCGAGGGCACCCACCAGGCCACAGAGCGACCATCCGGCGATCTCGCCGAGCACGGTCCGCGCCGCCACGACCTTCATCGGCATGGGGTTCGATACCTGTGCGGCGCCGTCGAGCTCGACGATGACCTCGTGGCTGTCCTCGCCGTACCGGGCGGTTGGCGTCTACATCGGCGGATCGATGCGGGCCTGCGGCGACGGTAACCTGTCCGCCTCCTGGGCCCAGCAGGTGACCCAGAGCGGTTGGGGCTTGATCCCGATCTACGTCGGTGAGCAAGCACCCTGCGTCGATCAGCCCAACCTGGCGCACATCGACCCGTCGAGGGCGGCTCAGCAGGGCGCGGCCGACGCCGCCGACGCGGTGGCACAGGCGAAGCGGTTCGGGCTGGGCTCTGGCAGCGCGATCTTCTACGACATGGAGGGGTACAACGAGCAGGCCACGGACGCGCAGACCTGTCGCACGGCGGTCGTGACCTTCCTCAGCGCCTGGACGAGCAGGCTGCATGCCCAGGGCTACCGATCCGGGGTGTATGGCAGTCCAACCAGCGTGTTGACCGACATCGGCCGGCAGATACGCGCCCACACCAGTTTCGTGGTGCCCGACCAGGTCTGGTCGGCCTACTGGGACGGCCTGCAAAACCTTTACGAGCAGTACGCCGTGCCGACCTTCTACGACGGCTACTGGACCCAGCACCAGCGCCTGCACCAGTACCGCGGTGGCGTGAACGAGACCTGGGGCGGGGTCACTCTCAACATCGACCCGGACTGGGCGGATGCGACCCTGCCCGGCGCCCCCGCGAACATCAGCTACGGCACGAACGAGACGGGACCGGGTGGATCGGGCTTCGTGTTCACCGGTCCGATGCAGTACTGGGCGCCCCATCCCGGTACCGGTGCCGCGGGGATGGCCTACAGCACGCATTCCAGTCTGGTGGGGCGCGAGGTCAACGGTGCGACGTGGGCCCGGACGCTGCCGGCCGGCGCCTACAACGTGCAGGTGTACGTGCCCGCCGGGGGTGGTTACACCGCATCGGCGCGCTATGTCGTCACCGACTCCTACGGCAGGACGCCGGTCACGATCAACCTCGGGTCGGGCAGCGGATGGCGGTCCCTGGGCGTCTTCCACAACGACCGCACGACGCTCACCACGGTTCACCTGAGTGACTACACCGGCTCCTCGAGCAAGACCCTTCTGGTCGCCGATGCCTTGCGCTTCCAGGTAGTCGGAAGGGCTCTGGGCGCCGCGACCGGCGTGCCGGCGACCCCCCTGTCTGTGGGAGAGGTTCACCTGCGCTGAGGGCCCGCGCCCACAGCTCACAGCTTGGCCGGCATCACTTGCGGCGTGACCGCCCAAGCCGGGACTGTAGCGGTCAGGGCACCTTCACCGGAAATTGTCGCAGGCGGGGTTTGTGGGAATGGTTCGGCGGGGGTTGTCGCCGTCGGCTGGCACACTGGCCGGCATGGAGGCTCGCATCTCATTGATCACGTTGGGTGTAACAGATTTGGCGCGCTCGTTCCGGTTCTACCGAGACGGTCTCGGGCTGCCAACGACGCGCACACCAGAAGACGGAATCGTGTTCTTCCAAACCTCGGGTGCCACTCTGGCGCTGTTCCCGTATGGGGAGCTTGCCGATGACGTGGGACCCGGCTGGAACGAGCCTCGATCGAAGTTCCCCGGTATCACGCTGGCCCACAACGTCCGGGTGCGCGAGGAGGTCGACCAGGTTCTCTCGCAGGCCGAAGCGGCCGGAGCGCACGTGACCAAACCGGCCGGTGAAACGGAGTGGGGCGGCTATTCGGGCTACTTCACCGACCCGGACGGGTACGTGTGGGAGATTGCCTGGGGAGCGTTCGAGTTCCATGAGGATGGGTCGCTGCGGGTGACCTGAACCCGGGCCAGCCGGCCTGACGTGCGCCGGCTCAGGTCCTCAAGCCAGCGCGCAACAGTCTCGCGATGGGGGCGTCGGGAGAGGATCCGCTCGCGGACCGCCCGTGGCTGGCCGAGTCGTTGCGTACGAGGGGAGTCGACTTCGGACATCTGTGCAGTCGACCTAAGCGCCTCTAAGCCTGAATCCACCGATTGGATGGGTGGGTGAGGGTGTCGGGGCATGAGAATGCCCATCAGTGACAGGAGAGTTGGGCTTACGACGGTCCGAACCTCATGGCTGCCGCGGGGTTGGTCCCGCTGGTCAAACTCGCCCAACGTGCCGGGCTGCCTGAGCTGGCCCAGGACCGGCTCACGCTGCCCACGAACAAGGGCGCGAATGCCGGGTTGACGGTGACTTGGCTGGTCGCGGGGATGGCTGCTGGCGCCGACTCCATCGATGACTGGCCCTGCTGCAGCACGGCAGGATGGGCCGGGTCTTCACCCACACGTACGCCCGTCCACGAGGGCGGAGCTCCTTCATCAGCAGAAACATGGACCTGGACAATCTCCATTTTCGCTGGTCAGGGGCACTTTTCGCGATAACGACCCTCACACCCGATGAAATCCCCGGATATAGGAAACAACTGGATACATGAAACAAGTAGCCGCGTTGAGGGCCGCTGCGCTCGCCCGGTCATAGCCGCGGAGCGGGCGCGTTTGACCGGCCGTCCGAGTGCTCCGGAAGCAATGGTGTGCTCATGGGGTCAACACATCACCTGCTTGGATCAGGACGGCAGAGACGAAGTCCAGAGAGGGCTCAGATCCGCGAGCTGTGTGGTTGTGGCGGGCATGCTCAAGCGTTCACCGGTGGTGAGCGCGACCAAGGCAGCGGCGACGGCGCCGTCAGGCCCCAACAGAACCAACCCAGCGCCGACGATGACGGTGGCCACCCCAGCACGGTCCGGCGGTGCTCCGGAGGGACCGGCCCGATCCTGGTCGGGTGGCCAGGTTCTCACGGGGTTGCTTGCCGCGCCGTCCATCGGCCGCCGAAGGCAACCATGACGGTGGCTAGGGCTGCGGCGGCGGTCCCGGAGACAAGCAGGGGCAGGGTCCCGGTGGTGTTCCAGGCGAGCCCGGCCCACGTACCGGCGACGAGGATGGCGCTGCCGGTGACGGCTTGGTAGAGGCCTTGTGCGCCGGACTGGCGGTCGGTGGGGGCGAGGTCAGCGATCCAGGCTTTGCCGACTCCGTCGGTTGCGGCGGCGAACCCGCCGTAGAGGGGCAGCAGCAGGAACACCCACCCCGGGGAGTGCACCAGACCGAGGCCAAGGTACCCGACGGCGAAGAAACCGAGGCCAGCGGCGAAGACAAGGTGGCGGGGAACCCGGTCGGAGATCGCACCCAGCGGGTAGGCGGCGAGGGCGTAGACGGTGTTGTAGAGAATGTAGGCGCTGATCACCCCGCCAACGGAGAGCCCGAGCTGGCTGGCCCGCAGCAGCAGCAAGGCGTCGGGAAAGTTGATCAGCCCGAACACCCCGAGGGTGGCGACGAGCGACCTCAGCTGGTGCGGCAGGGCCACCGGTTTCGTGATCGAGGCCGGTGCGGTCGGGGCGGGTCGGTCCTGGGTCTGGGTGGGTCGTGGGTCCTCATGAACGGCGCGGATGAGCAGCACCGACAGGATCGCGGGGATGACGGCGATGACGAGCAGTGGTCGGATCTGATGGCCGAGCAGCTCGTAGAGGCCGAGGCCGAGCGCGGGTCCGACGACGGCGCCGGCGGTGTCCGCGGCTCGGTGGAACCCGAAGATCCGCCCGCGGGCGGTGGGGTCGGCGCCGACCATGAGCAGGGCGTCGCGGGGGGCACCCCGGATGCCTTTGCCGACCCGGTCCACGCACCGCCCGGCGAGGACCACCGGCCACACGAAGGCGAGGGCGATGAGAACCTTCCCGACGGCGGCAAGGCCGTAGCCGGCAGCGATCAGCGGGCGGCGGGCCTGGGTGTCACCCAGGCGTCCCGCCAGCAGCTTGGTCACCGCGGCGACCCCTTCGGCCGCGCCCTCAACGACCCCCACGACGGCGACGGGCGCCCCGAGGGTCGCGGTGAGGAAGATCGGCAGAATTGGATACAGCAGCTCGCTGGCCGCGTCCTGCAGGAAGCTGACCCCGGAGAGGGTCCTCACGTTCGGGGTCAGCCACCCCCGGCCGCGGGTCGGGGTGTTCCCGCTGTCTCCGACTGCACTGGGGTCGTCGGTTCGGTCGGGCGGCTCTCCGGTGCTCATTGGTTCATCGTGGCGGGGTGGGACGTGGATGATGAGACGTGGGTCGGGTGCTCAGGCGAGTAGTGCACCTGAGTCCATGGCTGCGTGCGAGAACGGTCTTGATCGGCGATGCGTCCAGCACGAGGCCCCATGATGCCATCACGATGGTTTGCTCCTCGTCTCCAAAAGGAAACTGGGACGCCGGCCCGGGGGCCGGCGGTAGCGGCGCACGCGGTAGCGAGCAGCTCCGCGAGATCACCTCGCGAGGCGAGTTGCTGTCATGGGGTTCCATCATAAGGAGGACGGCCCGCTCCGTTGTGGTCGTCGTTCCCTCACGGGAGGAACTTGACCTCCTCGCACATCCGGACCGGTTTCAGCTGACACTGCTGCCGCCGTCGGCCTGATGCTCTACAGCGACAGGTCGCGTCGTTCATGGACAGGTCGACGACTTCCGCCGCCTCACGGGTGAGCCGCCAATAGCCACGGATCGAGTGCTCCTTCAGGGATGGCCCTTCTGACGGCACCCCGGCGTCCAAGTGTTGAGAGCGAAACGGCGCGGGAGTGCTGAGGGTTACCGTCCGGGGATTCCGGCGAGCTGCTCGACCAAGGTCAGGCCCTCCGGGGTGCCGGGCCAGTGCCGCGACAGGGCCCCCCGACCGGCGCGGCGGACCACCGAGCGCAGCACCAAGGCCACCACCACCGCGTCGTCGGCGTAGCCGATCACCGGCAGGAAGTCGGGAACCAGGTCGATCGGGAACGCCAGGTACACCAGCAGCAGCGCCAGCCTGACCCGCACCCCGGTGGGCAGCGTCTTGTCAACGGCGAGCCGTCGAAGCAGACGCACCAGGTCGGGCAACAAGCGCAGCGCGTCGCGCATCGAGACAATGTCGGGGTGCCGACGAGCATGTCGCCACAACAACCCGAGCAAGACGACGTAGACCAGTGCCAGCCCGGCCAGGACACCGGGCACTGTCTGCCACGAGCCGCTCATGAGAACCACCCTTCCACTCGGCGCCCCGGTCGCCCCAGGGGGCCGTGGAGTAAGGAACGCGGGTTCGCGTCGAGGTGCTGCCGACGATGCTGAAGCGTTGGCTGTCCAAGCCTCCTACCAAGGAAATCGACTGGGGTTGCGCGACCTCGAGTCGAGGTAGCGGTCGAGTTTGCGCGCGTCAGGATCAGGCGTCTGCAACGACCCACTGCTCAATCCAACGTACTGGTTCGTGACCCAGGGGGCCCGCACCAGCGTTCACTGCGTGTGTCCAGACCATCAGAACCTGACTCAAGCACGGTCCCAGATCGGCGATGTCGCCGTGCCGTTTGCCCGTACTCGCAGCGTCGACCACCAACGGCGTCTCCCAGACGCTGGCCATCATCTACTCCACCAGCTGCGACGGGCAGCCCGCGGCTGCTGCTGCAGAGCAAGCAGCTGGCCGGGTGACAGCGCACGTTGACGGGTGCGAGGAGGAAAGGGTCACCATCGGCGCCCAGTGCGTTCGCACCGACCGACACGCATGACATCACACTGATGGTGCACCCGCCATTGGCAGATCGCCGTAGGGTGGTGATCTGCGTCAGCCGAGGTAGGTGCGCCACGGACCTCTGATAGCGAAGACGTGACCGGGTTCCTGGACGTTGGCGAACAGGGTCGAGCCGTCGGGAGAGAAGGTGGGGCCGGTCATCTCGCTGTAGACGTTGCCGCCGAGGCTGCTCTGTTCGAGGACGATGAGGTTGCGGGCGATCGCCTGGGACCCGGTGGCCTCGGTCCAGCTGAGCAGGTGGTTGGCGGTGGCGCCGTCCTCAGTGAGCACAAGGCTGCCGTAGGGCGAGACGTGGCACCCGTCCGGCCCATCGAAGGCGAGGTCGAGGCTCGGGCCGAACGTGCGCTCCCAGTTGGGCGTTTCGCTGTGGAGCAGCTCGTTGTAGGGGAAGTAGGCCTTGAGGGTCAGGGTCTGCGTGGCGTAATCATAGAACCAGAGCTGCCCGTCGTGCTTGGTGGCGTTGGACGGAAGGTCGCTGACGCCGAAGGAGAAACTCGACACGAAGTAGAGGCCGGTGCGGTTGCCCCAGGCGCCCTCGAGCTTCTTGGAGTGTGTCACGGCACCCGCATCGAACTGCTTGCGCAGCGACGTCGTCATGGCGTGCCGGTCGGGCACTGTGACCCACTTGGTCTTCCAGGCCCGCCCGATCTGCGCTGCGGTGACGTAAGCCAGGTCGGGCAGCACGCTGCCGTCTCCGGTCAGCACAGCCAGCGCCTCGAGCCGTCCGTCGTTCCGCTTGAGGGCCTGCGCGATGTAGGGGCGCAACCGGTACCCGGCAGGGGCCGACCAACGGTAGAGCAGGCCGGTCGGGCCGCTGGCGTCCTCGGTGAGGTAGACCCGCGTTCGGGACGGCTCGACCACGACCGCCTCGTGCGGGGCCCGGCCCCACGCCTGGATCGGCATAGGTGCCTGCTGGGCCGGGGCGCCGGCGAAGACCTCGAAGACATAGCCATGGTCCTTCTCGAGCGTGCCGGTTCCGGCCTTGGCCTCGGTCTCCTCGCACGTAAGCCAGCTACCCCAAGGCGTCGGGCCGCCGGCACAGTTGCTGACCGTGCCCGAAAGTCCGACCCACTCGGAGAGCCGCTTGCCGTTGCGGGTCGTCTCGAGGACGGTGCACCCACCGCCGAGGGCGCCCGGGTCGTAGACGGTTCCGGCCACCAACGGCACGGGGTGCTCGGCACCGGGCCCGGCCTCGTGGTTCTGCACGAGGCGTAACCGGGAGCCGGCCGTCACTGCCGTGGTGCCATCGGGACGCTCGGGAGTCTTGCCGACGAGCGTGCCGGTGCCGTCATGGACGTCGGTCTCCCCTGACACGGAGACGACTTCGTAGCGGAACCCGTTCGGCAAGGCCAGCAGGTCGCCGGGTGCGGACTTGAGAGGCGGAAAGGAGCGTGCAGCGCCGCGGGCACCCACTGCACCGGATGCTGTCGGGCCGGCGAGGGCGGGAGCAGCACCGACAACGGCGGCGGCGAGGGCTGCGCCGCCAGTGAGGGCGGACGTGCTGAGCAGGGAGCGACGGGACAGAGACACGGAGACTCTCCTTCGATAGGGGGGTTACTGCTCCACCGTGCCGCGCCCATCCGTCTCGTGTGCTGCACCCCGGGTGAACGTCGGGTGAACGCGGGTGGTCGAGCTCTCTTCAGAGAGGTCACGGGCGCGCGCGGCCTTGACCAGCTCCCGGACCGCGGCCCGCTCGCCAGGGGGGGTGGTCTTCTTCGCTCCCTTGGGCATCGAGCTCAAACTCGAGTTTGTCGTGGTCATCGGTGACCAGCCTTCCTCGCCGAGCGTGTCGGCATTTTGGGCCAGAAACACCGTGAGACAGTCCCGCCGGGCCAACCAGTCTCGCGCGGCCCGCTGCCGCTGCCTGGTCAGGTGGTGCTTTCGTAGGTGAGAATTTCGGTGCCGTTGCCCTCCTCGCCATTGTCGGGCGCGACGCGGATCGTCAGGTGGTTGCCGTGCGCAGTCATCTTGAACGGGTTGCGGGTGGCGACGTGTCCGGCGGTCGACCATTTCTGGAAGGGGACGTCACGCAGGACGGTTTGCTCGGTGATGTCGATCAAGGCGATGCCGCCCAGCTCGTAAATGGCGGAATCGCCGCCGGCGCCAGGGTTCTGGGGAAGGTTGGTCACACCGGCGCAGAGCATCTTGGAAGTGGCGGCGTACTGGCAGTCCTGGTAGTCGATGAAGAAGTTGGGGTTGTCCCAGGTCTTCAACTGCTTGCCGTACAGGTTCCACTCGGCGAACCGGCGCGATCCCCAGGTGTTGCCGACGAGGTGCCTGGTCCGCTTGTCCATCACGATGCCGCCGAAGTGGTCGGGGACCAGGAACTGCTTGTGCACCTGCAGGCTGGTGGCGTCGACGCGGTAGATGATGGCGCTGGAGTTGGGTCGGTACTGGGCGACGGGGACCCAGACGTTGGTGCCGTCGTAGTCGATGCCGCCGGGGTGGTACATGTGACCCTCGCCGAGAGTGATGTCCTTCTGGAGGTTGCCGGCCTTGTCCATGACGAAGAGGTGCCCGATGCCCTTGCCTGGGGTGCGGTCATAGCCACCGCGGGGGGTGGGGTACTTCACGGTGGGATGAAGGATCTCGACTGCGGAGAGGAAGATGTGATCCGGGGTGAAGGCGATGCCCTCGGTGTGGAACGTGGGAAAGGTGAGCTTCAGTTTGCCCGTGAGCTGCCAGCTGGTGTTCCGGTCCACCCGGCTGAAGGCATCGACGAGGGCGCCGTCTGCCTGGTGGTGGTCCCCGGTCCGGTGGTCATCCGGCTGATCGATGCTGGCCGGCTGGTCGCTGTTTCCGTCCGCGTGAGCGGTGGTACCGCCGATGGCCAGCGCGGCGATCACGGCTGCTACGGCGCCGCGGTTGCGAGTGGCGTTCATGGAGAGGCCTTTCCGTTCATAGGTTGGATGAGCCTGCACCATTGACGCTAGGAGTCCCGGGTGAACGCCCCGCGTCCCCCGGCAGCCATGGGACTGAACGTGGCATTGCCGTGCCAGTGGCGACCGGCGGCCTGGAGGCGGTCCGGACCACGCGGGAATGCGCTGTGACAGCACGCTTGTGCCTCGGCGCCTGCTGCGATGCGGCCACCGGCGCTGGCAGCATGGCCATGACGGCGCACTCCAGACACGTTGTCGCTCAGTTCTGGACTCACCTGGCGCTCGATGAGCACCGCTCGGTCGCTGAGGCAGCGCCTCAAACGGCGAGCCTTCAACCTCAACTTCCTCATCTGAGCCGATCCGTGCTCAACATCAGGCCGAAAGTCTCGAGGTCCCTTGCATTCGTTTCGGAGTCTCAGTACTTCTGACGAGTAGGTCTCACGAGTCCCGGTTTCCTTTGCAACAATGGCCCCAAGTCTCCAAACTCCGCGCGCCGCCCATCTGTGACGACGAACGCAACCGGCACGGTGCGAGACGAATTGCAGAACACGACGGGCGATCCGAGGGCATCGGCGCAGACGCGGCGCGGCAGGTCAGGGGCTTAACAGAGGCCCCGCACTCGTGTCATCATCCTGCCGCGACGTCTTCCCTGGCCCAGGAGAGTGGCCATCCAGCCGACCCAGCCTTCGTGCCGCTCGGTGCTGCCACGCTGCCATCTTCCACGATCGGTCGGTGCCACGTCTTGTGTCTTCCTTCGTCGTAGACCTACCTCGCTCACCGCCACAGAACCACGCAGAGTGAATCTGGGGGGCGCTGGGTGCAGCCCTCACGTCCGGCAGCTCTGCGTAGCAGTCGGGTGCGGCGTCGACCCCACTACGTCGACGCGCCCGGCATCCGCGAGAAGTCCCCGAGCCTTCTGGTGTCTGACCTCGACGTCGGGCACCGTGGCGGTCCCCGATTCGCCGGGTCTGGCCCCGTCGGCGCCCAGTGACTCGCCTCTCCCCCGCAGAGCCCGCCTCGTCAGCTCGCGCGAGGACCGCCCCGCCCGCGGCTCCTGCGAAGGTGTGGCCCCGGCCACCCGCTGACGGGGCCCACGAGCACGAGCAGGGCGGGCACGAGCAGGGAGCGCACGAGGAAGGCGTCGATGAGGATGCCGCACGCCATCGCGAACCCCAGCTCTCGAAAAGGCGAGAGGGGGATGATGGCCAGCATTCCGAAGCTGACGGCCAGGGTGAGCCCGGCCGAGGTGATGGCCCGCGACGATTCGGGAACGGCCTTGATGACGGCCTCCCCCAGCGGCAGCGTTCGCGCTTCCTCCCAGACCCGGCCCACGCCGAAGATGTTGTAGTCGGAGCCGAGCGAGACGAGCAGAACCGCCGCCGCGAAGGGCACGTAGAAGGTCAGCCCGTCGGTGGTCCCGACATCCATGAAGACCCAGACCGTCAGCCCCAGTGAGGCGGTCAACGCCAGCACGCTCGATGCGAGCAGGAACAGGGGCGCCACGAGCGCGCGCAGGAAGACGACGAGCAGCAGCAGGTTGACCGCGATCCCGGCGATCGCGATGCGGTAGAGGTCCTGCTCGGTCGAGGTGACGAGTCCCTCGGCCAGTGCAGTGTCACCGCCGAGGCTGAGCGTGGCGCCCGTCAGCCCGCTGCTGGCGGCGAGCTCGGGCAGCCGGTCCCGCAGAGCCGTCAGGTCGTTGATCGCCGTGGCGTCGAGAGGGTCGCTCCCGAGCACGATCAGCATCCGGGCGGCGTTGCCACTCTTGGCCAGCACCACGTCGAACGCCTGTGAGGTGAAGTTCTGGGCCGGCCCGAGCACACCCGCGACACCGGGTTCGGCCTCGATGAGGGTCTGCAGGTCTCGTAGCCTGGGCAGCTGCGAGGTCACCTTCGGGCCTTCGATGAGCAAGGTGGTGGGCGAGGTGATCCCGGGAGCGAACGCCTTCGCCGCCGCATCGGAGGCGACCTTCACCGGGTTGTCGGCCGGCAGCGAGCTCGAGAACGCCACCCCGAGGTCGAGGCCGCGCACCGCAACCGAGGCCAGGCCCAGCACCGCCACGCACGCCAGCACCACGACCGCCGCCGCCCGACGGTTGGCCAGGCGTCGCACGAGGTGGAGCCTGGCGAGATGCCGCCGGGCCACCGTCACCACACCCGCTTGCCTCGGCGGGCGGTGTCGCCCCGCCGGGCGGGTGCTGCGAGGCCAGAAGACCTTCGGGCCGAGGATCGCCAGCGCGGCGGGCACCAGCGTCACCGACACGAGCAGGCCGACGAGCACGGCCAGGGCCATCGCCGGCCCGAACCCCCGGAAGAACTCCGACTTCGCCGCGAGCAGGGCAGCTGTTCCGGCTGCCACCGTCACCCCAGCGGCCCCGACGATGGGGGTGTCGACGGCCACCGCCCGACGCACCGCATCGCGCCAGTGGTTCGCTCCACCGACCCTGGACTGGAAGGCCGTGACGTAGAAGATGGTGTAGTCGGTGACAACACCGAGCAGCAGGGCCACCAGCAAGGGTTCGAGCTCGGCCGGCGTCGTGATCCCCGCGAGGCTCTCGAACCAGGCCGACAGGTTGGTGGTGACCACGAAGGCCAGGGCGGAGCACACGAGCGCGATGGCGGGGGCGACGACCGACCGGAAGGTGAGCCCGACGAGCACGATAATGGCGAGAACCGTGAGCAGCTCGAGACGAGACAAGTTCTCACTGACCAGGGCGGCCTGTTGCGCTCGAGCCGGAACGGAACCTGTGACGCCGACGACGTGGTCCTCGGGACGCTCGAGGTGTTCGTCGATGTACCGCTGGGCGGCATCCTGCTGGCTGCTGAAACTGCTGATCGGGTTCATGAACAGGTAGGTCAGCACCGCTGTGTCGCGCTCGGCGCTGGTACCGGTGAGAGGCAGGCTGTTGGTGATCGGGATCGCGCCGAGAAGGGGCCACTCGAGCTTCGCCCCCTGGTTGATCGCAATGGCGTCGAGCATCGACTCGGTTTGCACGTAGGCCGAGAGACCAGCGGGATCGCGTTGGACGACGGCCGTGCGGCTCGACAGCGGAAACCCGAACTCCGCTATTGACCGCAGCTCGGAGCTGAGGGCCGGACTGTCGAGGGGGATGATGCTGGCGATCTCGTTGCTGTTCGACGGCGGGGGCGGTGTCAGTATGAGGGCGAACACGACCAGCACCCAGCCACCGACGATGTACCAACGGTTACGAACCGCCCAGCCGGCGTACCGCGCGAAAAGTCCACCCCGTCCGTCGTTCCTGCCAGGCGGTTCCGGTGGCGAATCGGTGGGTCCTGCGCGCCGCCTGATCCTCATCCTGATCCTCATCCTGATCCTCATGAGTCGCGCAGATCCGCCAACCGCAGACCGAGGCGCCGCAGCTCACCGGCCGCCAGCCGGTCGTAGCGTCCGGCCGCAAGGTCGGCCTCCGGCTCGCTCGTGATCCTCAGTACCTCAGCCACGGTGAGGTTGGTCAGGCAGCGTCGGGCCAGCTGGGCCAGCACGGCATCCCGACGTGCCGGTTCGCCGAGCAGTGACACGATCTGGGACACCTCGGCCCGCCAGGCCAGGCGCCCGGGGAGATAGACGAAGAGCACCGGGCCGAGGGGGCCGAGCGCGATGGTGACCCCGAGCAGGATGGCCAGCACGCGGGTACTCGTCGCAGCCTCCTGGCCACCGGTCACGATGCTCGCGCCGCTCGTGACCACCTGCTGGCCGAGCTGACCGGTGCGCTCGCCGATGACGGGCAGCGCCGAAAGGTCCTGCAGCGCCTTGCCGGCCGTGCCCAGGGCACGGCCCGAGTCGACCACCCCCGTGCTGAGCGCCTCGAGGTTCCAGATCTGGAAGCCCGCGAGCACGCCCACCACCAGCCATAACACGACCCAGAAGGCGACGACGCCGTCCCAGGTTCGAACCGAGTCGGCATCCCGCAGCCACGACTGACGCACCTTCATCACACAGATGTACCCCATGAGGGCGGCTCATGCACTTGCAGCGCTGTCATGTCGGCCTGTCGTCGACGAGATCGCTCCCGGGCGAGGCCATCATGCCGACGCGGGCCGAGATCGCTGCGAGACGGGCCTGGCTGACGTCGTCGAAGTCGGCCGAAGCCGTCGTGGCGTCGAGTCGTCGTCGCTCGCGGTCGACCAGGCCCAGGTCGGCCGACGTGACGTTCCAGGCCAGCTCGTCGAGCAGCTGGTAGAGCCGGGCGAGCACGAGCGGGTCGCCCGCCCCGTAGCGCCGGATCTGGGTCAACGACATCTCGGTGAGGTGCTCGAGGTCGGGCCGGTTCACCACCACCCTGGCTCCGTCGTCTCCGGTGTGCTCGACCGGTCCCAGCTCGCAGCCGGCGAGCTGGCACAGCACGACCGAGATGTGGTCGATGGCGTGGATGGCCGTGGTCGGGTCGTTGATACCCGGCGAGAGGGCCTTGTTGGCGACGTCGGTGAGCTGACGCAGGCCGAAGCCGACGTCCTGCGCTGCGGTGCGCTCGGGGCCGGTGCGCATCGAGCCACCCACCGTCTCGGCCAGTTCGGTCAGCTGCTCGGCGCTGAGCGGCCCTTGCCGGCCGTGGGCCGACCCGAGCGGTGCCCCCTGCACGATGAAGTCGCCGGGAAGAACGGTGATCGCCAGCATCGCCCCCGCCCGTCGCGAGGCCTCGAGCAGCTTGTCGGTGTCGACTCGTACCAGAAACCCGGAGGTGGTCGACAGCAGTGGCTGGCCCCTGCCCGACGCGACCACCGTGAGCGGCGTGCCCTCACCACGCGGGGCGAGCACCGAAGCAACCGTGCCGGACGCGTCACGGGCCACCTCCTGCAGCATGGTCTCGACCCGGATCTGACGGGTGAGGTGGGCCAGAAACAGCACCAGCCCGATGACGCTGAGCACCGCGAGCACGAAAGAGGTCGTCACGGCCACCCGAGGCACGAATGGCGTCTGCCCGTCACCTCCGGACCGCACCGACCGCAGCACGGTGAGTGAGAAGGCGAAGGTCGACAGGAACAGCGCGAGGGTGCCCTGGACGAACAGGTCCTGGGTGAAGGTGCGCAGCAGCCGAGGCGAGAACTGGCTGCTTGCCAGCTGCAGCGTCACCACGGTCAGTGAGAACGTCAACGACGTCACCGTGATCAGCGAGCTCGAGACCGCGTCGAGCACCGTGCTGGCCGCGTTGCCGTCGCCGCCGAAGATCACGGCGGTCACCCACCCCGGCAGCTCGTCGTCGACGGCGGCATCCACCCTCGGCAGCACCAGGCCGAGCGCCACTGCGACGATGATGGCCAAGGTCGGCAACGGCCACAGCTGCGCCCGGAGTCCGTCTTTGGCGCTTCGCACGACCGCCGACAGCCCCGAGCTCACGACGGGGACCTCAGGGGGTAGCTCATGCCCGCGACCCTAACCCTCCCGACGTGGCCAGTGCGCGTACCGCGCGCGGGAACGGCTCGAGAACGACCGTCCCCGATGCTGGGACGGGAAACGTCCTCGAAACCTCGAGACGGTACGACTGTGACCATGACCTCTTCCGACCCGGCCACGACCGAGCAGCTCCTCGAGGCCGATCGCCGCCGACCCAACGAGGCGACCTTTGCCGGCGGGGTCTCCTCGGCCCAGCAGCACGCTGCCCTCCGGGCCTCGGTGCGCCAGCTCGGCGCGCTGCTCGGGGAGGCGCTGACGCGGCACGAGGGGCCCGAGCTGCTGGCCCTCGTCGAGAGCGTGCGAAGCCTGGCGCGTCAGCCCGACGACGAGCAGCTGCGAGCCACGCTGGCCGGCGTCGACGCGCCGACCGCCGTCGTGCTGGCGCGGGCTTTCACCGCCTACTTCCAGCTCGTCAACGTGACGGAACAGCTGCACCGCTGGCAGGAGGTCACGGCCGGTTCCGAGGGGCCGCTCGCCGCCGCGGTCGGGCGCATCGGCGAGGCACTGGATGCCGGCAGCATCGACCGTGAGCTCGTCTCGTCGGTACTCGGCCGGCTCGAGTACCGACCGGTCTTCACCGCTCACCCCACCGAGGCGACCCGCCGCACGGTCATCGACCTGTTGCGCCGCATCGCCGACACGGCAGCGGCGATCGAGGACCCGCGCCGACTGCCGTCCGACCTTCCCCGGGTCGAGCGACGGCTGGCCGAGCTCGTCGACCTGCTCTGGCAGACCGACGAGCTGCGCATCGTACGACCGGAGCCCACCGACGAGGCTCGCACCGCCATCTACTACCTGCACTCCCTCGCCGCCCAGGTGGTTCCCGACCTGCTGGCCGAGCTCGACCGCACCCTGGCCGGTATCGGGGTCTCGCTGCCGGTCGACGCCCGCCCACTTCGATTCGGGGCGTGGGCCGGCGGCGACCGCGACGGCAACCCCAACGTCACCCCGGCCGTCACACTGGAGGTCATCGGACTGCAGCACGACGCTGCATTGCGTGAGCTCGTCGAGCACGTCGAGGAGCTGCTGGTCGAGATCTCGTCGTCGACCCGGGTCGTGACGGTGACCGACGAGCTGCGGCGCAGCCTCGACCGCGACGGGACCGCCCTGCCGCTCACCCACGCCGCAGTCGAACGGCTCAACGCCGAGGAGCCCTATCGTCTCAAGCTGAGCTTCGTACGGGTGCGCCTCCTGCGCACCCGTGACCGCCTCGAACACGGCACGGTGCACGAGCCCGGACGCGACTACACCGGCTTCCACGAGCTGCTGAGCGACCTCACCCTCGTGCGCGACTCGATGCTCGCCAGCGGTGACGAGCTCACGGCGGGCGGCTCGATCCTGCGTCTCATCCGCACCGCCACCGCGATGGGTCTGGGGCTGGCCACGCTCGACATCCGGGAGCACAGCGACAAGCACCACGCCGCTCTGGCCGAGCTCTACGACCGCCTCAGCGAGCTCAACCCGCCGTATGCCGCGTTGGACCGTGCTGCACGAATCATGCTGCTGTCCAAGGAGATGGCCTCTCGCCGGCCCCTCACCGGCACTGGCGCGACCGACCTCGGCCCAGCGGCATCCGCCTCGCTCGACCTGCTGACCACGATCCGTCGTGCGCTCGACACGTACGGCCCCGACACCATCGAGACCTACATCGTCTCGATGACCCACGACGTCGACGACCTTTTCGCGGTGGTGGTGCTGGCTCGGGAGGCCGGGCTCGTCGACATCGGCTCGGATGCCGCCACGACCACGGCCCGTATCGGGTTCGCCCCGCTCTTCGAGACGGTCGCCGAGCTGGAAGCGGCCGGGCCGCTGCTCGACGCCCTGCTGGGCGACCCCGCGTACCGCCGGGTCGTGTCGGCCCGCGGTGACGTGCAGGAGATCATGCTCGGCTACTCCGACTCGAGCAAGGATGCCGGAATTGCAGCGTCACAGTGGCAGATCCATCGCGCGCAGCGAGCCCTGCGCGATGTCGCTCGCGAGCACGGTGTGGTGCTGCGCCTCTTCCACGGCCGCGGTGGTTCGGTCGGCCGCGGTGGCGGACCGACCGGTGAGGCCGTGCTCTCCCAGCCCTACGGCAGCCTCGACGGCCCGATCAAGATCACCGAGCAGGGAGAGGTGATGAGCGACAAGTACACCCTGCCGGGCCTGGCCCGCTTCAACCTCGAGGTGGCGCTGGCCGCGGTGCTCGAGGCGTCGGTGCTGCACCGCACCTCATTGCTGCCCCGAGACGTCATCGACGGGTGGAACACCACGATGGACCTCGTGGCCGGCAGCGGCCAGGACGCCTACCGCGGGCTCGTGCGTGATCCGGCCCTGGTGCCGTTCTTCGTGTCGGCCACGCCGGTCGACGAGCTCGGCAAGATGAACATCGGCTCGCGGCCCGCCAAGCGGCCAGGAGGCGCCGGCGGGCTCGCTGACCTGCGGGCCATCCCGTGGGTGTTCGGGTGGACCCAGTCGCGCATCATCCTGCCCGGCTGGTTCGGCGTCGGCTCAGGCCTCCGGGCCGCCCGTGCGGCCGGGCGTGACGAGCTGCTTCGGGAGATGTACGGGTCGTGGGCCTTCTTCCGCACCTTCTTGTCCAACGTTCAGATGACCCTGGCCAAGACCGACCTCGAGATCGCGGCGGGCTACGTGCGCGAGCTCGTACCGCCTGAGGTGGCTGGGGTGTTCGACACGATCCGCGACGAGCACGCGCGCACGTTGGACGAGGTGCTGCGGGTGACCGGTCAGCAGCGGCTGCTCGAGCGGGCGCCGGTGCTGCAACGCACCCTCGAGCTGCGCGACAGCTACCTCGCGCCGCTGCACGCTCTGCAGACCTCGCTGCTCGCGCGTTCGCGCTCCGCGTCCGACCACGCCGGAGCAGACCCTGACGTGCAGCGCGCGCTGTTGCTGACGATCAACGGCATTGCCGCGGGCCTGCGCAACACCGGCTGACACGAGACCCGGTGGGTGGCGGCGTCACACCTCGTGCGCCGCTCCGGCCGGTCAGCTGGTCAGCTCAGTGAGCCGAAGGTCTGCTCCTGCCCCGATGAGCGCCTCGCGTCGAGCCAGGCGACCACAGCGGCGTGGGGGAAGGTGACGGCCAGCAGCACCGCCACCTGAGCCTGGATCGTCACCACACCACTCAGAGAGATGATGACGCCCACGGCGACGAGCGCGACGGCGGTCGGGGCCACCGAGAGCCGCGTGAGGTGCCTTACGGCCGCCGCGCCGCCGTGGTCCACGCGCGAGACGAGGCCGTCGTGCAGGCGAACAGCATCAACGAGCCGGCCGGTGAACCGCACGGCGTGCCACAGGCCGAAGTAGACGCCGAACGCGGCGAGGGGTGGGCAGGTGGCGAACACCAGGGCCAGAAGCACCAGCTCGAACGCCTGCTGCCCTTGCCGGCGCCACAGGAGCGCCGCCAGGGCGGCCCCCACCACGACGACGACCGTGCTGAGCCCCGCACTGCGCGAGGTGATCGCGAGATCGGCCACGGTGGGAGACATCGCGCGCACGATGGGGTCGGTGGCGTCCGGCTGTGACCAGACGATCAACCCGACGGTGACAAGGCCGACCGCGAGGGCGTGGAGCACCGACACGAGGTTGAGCGCGAGCCTGGCTCCCCGGCGATCCGCACCCGCTGTCACCTCTCCCCAGCCGAAATGGGCCCCAGCCACGACAAGAAACGCGATGAGGGTGGGTGCCGGCGCCAGCACGAGCAGTGCGCCCATGGCCGCTGCACTGAACAGGTAACCCACCAGGAGCCACACGACGTCGCGCGCGCCAACTCGGCGGCGCTGTCCTCCCGGGGAACTCGATGCTCCAAGGAGCAACCACCCGGGCAGCAGATGGTCGACGGCCCCGTGGGGCAGACCGGCGAGGGCGCCGACGATCGCGATCGGGAGAGTTACGGTTCGAAGCCCTTCCGGCGCAACCAGGTTGGCGACGAACAGCATCAGCATCGCCAGAACAGGAGCCCAGGTGAGCCAGGGCACGTCACGCAGGCTGACGAACCCGGCGCGGGGCGCCCGCTCCCTCTCGGAAGCGGGCACCCCGCGCAGCGTTTCCATGGTGATGTCCGTCAGACCGGCGCTGGCACGTTCCGGTCGCCCGCGGTCGAGGCGACGGTGGGGCTCGCGTGGTCGTCGTCGTACTGCGGGTCCTCGAGACCACTCTTGACCCGAGCGATCTTGTAGATCACCAGCCCGTAGGCGGCCTTGGCGAAGATGTCGGCCAGGCTGTAGCCGGTCTGCCTCAGCACGAAACCACTGGCGCCGCCGAAGAAGTCACCACCGATGATCGGGAACAGGTACGCGATCGGGTAGACGCCCCAGAGCGCCAGGAGCGAGATGCGCAACCTCTTGATGCTGGTCTGTACCTGCACGGGCTGACGATCCAGCGACTTGGACAGCTCGACGAACAGTACGTAGAGCAGGTAGAGGAAGGGGATCGTCGACAGGCCGCCCCACAGGGCGCGCTCTCCCATTCCCTGAGCGATCTCGCCCGGGTAGCCGAGCAGGATCATCAGGGCCGAGGCGGGCACGAGCTTCCACAGCAGGGTCTTGGAGGCGGCTCGGCCGAGTGCCATCACGGCGATGGTCTCGACGAGGAGCAACGGCACAGTGAGCAGCCAGTCGACGTACCGGTACGCCTCGTTGAACTCCACATTGCTCAGCAGGTGGTCGGCGGCCACCGTGGCCCCCGCAGGGTAGCTCTCCTTGAAGTTCTCGAAGATGCGGAAGTAGTGGTAGGCGGCGATGCCGCAGACGGTGGCCGAGACCACCAGGGCGTTCCGATAGCGAGGCGCCACCCTGGACCGGGACAGCAGGAGGTAGAGGGCGGTGAAGAGCATCGAAGCGATGACGAGCGAGAAGAGGTTGTAGACCGTTGCGAACTGACCGGACGTGAGAACTGAAATGTCCGTCCCTGAAACCGTGCTCATGGCGTGCTCCCGTGTGAGGCGGCACCATCGCCGCTCGTGACGGCCGCTGGTTCGCGACCTATTTCAGAGTACGCCGACTCGTGTGTTCGCGCTCAACTCGTGCAAGTTCTACGGACACTCATCACTGAACGTGACGGCCGCGGCCGATCACGAACGACCGGCCCATGTCTCTGCGAGCTGGTCCACAGCGTGGGAGAGGCTGTCTGATATCGCACCGTGAACACTCTGGACGTCAACCCAGCCGGGGCCGGCCAAGAAGAGCCGCAGAGTGCGGTGGCTCTTGACCAGTTCAGTTAGTTCTTGTTCAACCGCAGGGTCTTTCAGGCTCATCCAGATCAGTACGCCGGGGGCGCGGGTACGTTGTGCGACTCGGGCCAGTGCCGCGACGGGAGTCCGTGGGCCGAGCAGCCGAGACGGTATTCCGCGTTCGGCCAGGCATGCACGAAGCGCATACAGAGGGAGGACGTGCTCTTCGTGTGGACCTCCAGCCAGGAGCACGGGTTTGTCTCGTGGAAGTTCTGGCAGACCAGCTGTGTAGCGGATCAACGCCAGGCTGACGGCTTGGGTCAACAGGTGCTCCACCTCGATGCCGGTCCCCGTGTGCTGCCACTGCTCACCCGCCGCGACGAGCAGCGGCCGCACCACCTCGTCCCACACCGCCACCCCCTTCATCACCTCGAGGGCGTCCAGCACCCCGTCCTCGACCGCCATCTCGTCGAGCCTGGAGGCCGCTCGGGCCAGACCCCGTGTTCGCCGGCCCGCCCCGGGCACCGCGAGGACGTTGCCACCCGGCCCCCCCGACGAGGACGGCGCGGGGGCGCCCCCGGTCAGGTCGGCGGCAGCCCGGCGCGGGGTCTCCCCCGCGACCACGGCTCGATGAAAGCGTTCGAGCAGATCAAGGTCGTCCTCGGTGAACCTGCGATGACCGCCCGATGACCGGGACGAGGCCGTCAGGCCGTACCGAGTCCCCCACATCCGCAAGGTCGACGGGGAGATCCCAAGCCGGGCCGCCACGTCGCCCACCGTGTGCTCCTTCACGCTCCAGTGTTTCACGCGCGATGGCTCGCCGCCTTGGAGGCAGCGGTGGCGTCGAAAGGGTCACAGCCGTTTTGCTGCTGCCGCCAAGAGTCGATGACCCTGCTCGGCCATCACGGTCCGCAGCTCAGGCGGTTCGATCACCTCGAAGGGCCAGGGCAGCAGACCGAGGTGAAGGGCCATGACCCGCAGGTCGTGGCCACCCGCCTCGAGCACGCAGCAGTCTGGCCCGTCTGCCGTCACCGTGCCGACCGACGGTGGGATCTGCTGCTCCACAGCCTCTTTCGTGGCCTGTACTCGCACCCGAGCGACCTGGTCGTACGTCCAGACGCTGATGGCGCGTCTCACGAAGTCGGCGGCATCAGGAGCCTGCCGCGGGGTGAACCGCCACCCTCGTGGCCGCGCGGCGTCGACACGGTCGAGCCGAAAGGTGCGCCAGTCGTCGCGGTCGAGGTCGAAAGCCAAGAGATACCAACGCCGCCCGGTCGCGACCAAACGGTACGGCTCGACCCGGCGCTCCCCCGTGCCTCGCGGCCCGGTGTAGGTGAAGACGACCTGCTCGGTCTCGCGCACCGCCCGGGCCAGGGTGAGCAGGGTGCGCGAGTCGACGATCGGGCCGGCCGGGTCAAGCGTGATGGTCGCCTCGTGGATGGCCTCGACCTGCCCTCTGAGCCTCGACGGCAGCACCTGGTCGAGCTTGGCGAGGGTGCGCACCGCGGCCTCGCCGAGCCCCTCGATGGTGCCCCCGGCGGCGAGGCGCAGACAGACGGCCACGGCGACCGCCTCGTCGTCGTCGAGCAGCAGCGGGGGCAAGCGCCTCCCGGCCCCCAGCTGGTAACCGCCGCCCGCCCCGTGCTCGGCGTTGACCGGGTACCCAAGCTCGCGCAGCCGCTCCACGTCGCGGCGCACGCTGCGGGTGGTCACCCCCAGGCGATCGGCCAGCTCGGTGCCGCTCCAGACCGGCCGCGACTGCAACAGGTCGAGCAGGCGCAGCACCCTCCCCGTCGTCGTCGTGATGCTGCCGCTCCCGTCGCCCGCCATGGCCTCACTCTCTCAGAGACTGCGGACAGATCCTGTCCTATTGCGCTGGCAGGGTGGCGACATGACGACGACAACGAAGCCGAACCGCCAACTGCGAATGAACGAGGTCCTGCTCGACCAGCTCGACTGGCACTGGCGCGGCCAGCTGCGACCCCGGCTCGACGGACTGGTCGACGAGGAGTACTTCTGGGCGCCGACGCCCGGCGCCTGGAACGTGCACCCGCGTGGAGAGGGCCTCACCGAGATGCAGGGCGGTGGCGGCGACTTCACCATCGACTTCGCCCACCCCGAGCCGAACCCGGCCCCCGTGACAACCATCGCGTGGCGCCTCTCGCACCTCATCGTCGGCGTGCTCGGCGTTCGCATCCACGCTCACTTCAACGGTCCAGAGGTCGACTACCTCGGGTTCGACTACGCGGGCACCGCCGACCACGCCCTGGCTCAGCTCGACGTGGCCTACGCCTCCTGGGTGGCCGGCGTCAGGGCTTGGGGCGAGGACGGGCTTGCTGGGGAGTGCGGGGTCGCCGAGGGTCCGTGGTCGGAGCACTCGCACGCCGATCTCGTGGCACACATCAACCGCGAGGTGATCCACCACGGCGCCGAGATCGCGCTGCTGCGCGACCTGTGGGCGCATCGG
>JBDTVJ010000009.1:0-42052 GCA_040007275.1 Terracoccus sp. | reverse complement strand
AGAGCCGGTGGCCCGGCTGCACCGTGATGATCTTGACGGTGACCTGCTCGTTCGACACGAACTGCTGGAACTCGCCCCAGGGACGCTCCGCCACGAAGATGTCGGCAGTGGGGTTGCGCAGACCGAGGTCGTACTCGACCGCACTATGACGCGGCGGACCGTCGCTCGAGTGTTCATGGTCGAGATCGGCGTCGTGGTCAACCGGCTGATCGACCGTGATGTCAAGCGCGCGGTCATGGCCGCCGTTGGCGGTCTCGAGCAACTGCGCGAGAGCGCCGTCATGGTGCTGGTCAGTCATGAGAGCTCCCCTTGGTTGTGAGTCCCCCAGTGTGCCCTACCTGACACCGTGCTCCTGGCAGCGGCAAGGTCACCAGCCGCTGTCGGAGCGCTTTCCGAGGCCGCGCACCTGCCGCAGAGCGGGACGCACATCGGCCAGGTAGACCGCGGCGGCCACGAAACCGAGGAGCGCGAAGAGGTTGAGCGGGTTCTGGACCGTGACGACCCCGAACAGCAGGCCGACGCCGGTGAGGATCAGCCAGAACGTCCGCGTTCGCTTGCTCGCCGCGACGTAGGCGCCTTTCGGGTGGCGCAGAGCGTCGACGAAGGCGAACAACTCACAGGCGAGGGCGGCCACGCCGAGAGCAGTGAGCACGAGGCCTTGGAAGCCGTAGAAGAGCTGCATACCTCAGGATAACCCGAGGTCCGGTCGACTCACGTGTCGACGATGAGAGTCACGGGTCCGTCGTTCGTCGAGGTCACGGCCATCATGGCGCCGAACCGGCCGGTCGCCACCTCGATGCCCCGACGCCGCAGCGCAGCGACGAGATCCGTGATGAGCGGCTCGGCCACCAGCCCCGGCGCTGCCGCACTCCACGAGGGTCGTCGTCCCTTCCGCGTGTCACCGTGCAGGGTGAACTGGCTCACGACGAGCACCGGCGCACCGAGGTCGCACACGCTCTTCTCGTCACGCAGGATCCGCAGCTCGGTGATCTTCCGCGCCATCTGTTCGACCTGAGCGGCGCCGTCATCGTGCGCCACCCCGACCAGGGCCAACAGGCCAGGCCGGGTGATCTCGCCGACGACGACGCCATCGACCTCGACACGAGCCGAGGTCACTCGTTGTAGCACCGCTCGCACGCCATCCGCCTCGGTCAGACGCCCACGGCGACGACAGCGCCGACCGGCTCACCGTGACCCAGCACCGGATGGTTCTCCAGGGGCGCCAGCGCTGCTGGCCCGCTCACGCCGATGCGCCGAAGCAGCGCGGCGAGCAGTACCGGTGCTGCCCTGGTCGAGCCGTCGACGATCTTGACCGCGGCTCCACGACCGTCAGGAAGCCCGATGGCGTACACCGCTTCTGCACCGTCCTTGGCGATGGCACCGTCGACACCGCGGATGAGGGCGGTGACATCGCGACGGGTCCCACCCACGAACTCCGGATGCCGCCTCATGGCCGAGGCGACCTTGGCCTCGGGCTCGCTGGTCGCCGCGGCCAGCCGACCGAAGGCCCGTGCCAGGCCGGCAAGGGGCACGGCATGGATCGGGGCACCGCATCCGTCGACGGAGATGGCGGTCGGCGCGGCGCCCGTGAGGTCGCTCACCGTTTCGATGACGGCCACCTGCAGCGGGTGGTCGACGTCGCGGTAACCGGTGAGGTCCCAGCCGTTGGCGACGCAGGTGGCGAGCATCGATGCGTGCTTGCCCGAGCAGTTCGCGGCGATGGCCTGTTTCGGGAGTCCGCCGCCGATCCAGGCGATCCTGGCCGTCTCGTCGTAGGGAAAGTCGGGCGTGTTCTGCAGGTCGGTCTCGCTCAGACCCGCCCGCGAGAGGATCTCCCGCGCGGCCTTGACATGGAAGTCCTCGCCCGAGTGGCTGGAGCACGCGAGCGCGAGGAGGGCACCGTTGGTGGCGAGACCGTGCCGCACCATGGCGAGCGCCTGCAGTGGCTTGCTCGCCGAGCGAGGGAAGACGGGGCCGGAGGAGTCGCCGACCTCGAACAGCACGGCGCCGTCAGGGTCGGTGACGACGGCACTCCCTCGGTGCACCGACTCGACGAACCCGCCTCGCACCACGTGCGCCACGATCGGCGCTTCGGTCAGGGTCGCGGATAGTGGGGGGCTGGGCATGGAGTGGTCGGACACGCCACGCAGTATGCCGCAGCCCGGCCGATAGGCCACGTCCGCCCTTGCCTGCGCATCCCGGCCCAACGCACCGCGCGGGCACCGGCAGGCACGGCCCAGATCGGCGCCAGGGCATCCGCGGCCCCGCTCAGTGAGAGCAGCCGGCTGCCGACCTGGCTCAGGGCCGACCCCTCGTGAGGGATCGGCCCTGAGCCGGTGGTCCTGCTGGCCGTGGTCAGCTGGCCGAGGTGGCCTTGGTGGCCTTCTTGGCCGTCTTCTTCGCCGGGGGCGTGGCCTTCGTGGCCGGGGTCGTGACCTTCTTGGTCGTGGCCTTATTGGTCGTGGCCTTCGTGGCCGGGGTCGTGACCTTCTTGGTCGTGGCCTTATTGGTCGTGGCCTTCGTGGCCGGGGTCGTGACCTGCTTGGCCGTGGTCGTCGCCTTCGTGGTCGTCCTCTTGGCGGTGGCCCGGGCCCGCCTGACCGGGGCCTTCTCAGAGGCCGGGCTGTCGGTCGACTTCGCCGCCGAGGTGCGCGCCGCGACCTTGCGGGTCGTGGTCGCCTCGGTCTGGTTCGCCTTGCGGGTCGCGGCCGCCTTCTGGCCGGCCGTCTTGCGCAGGGCGTCGCGGTGAACGGCGGTGCGCTTGGCCGGCACCGGGGCCGTGGCGGCCTCGAGGGCATCGGCCGACTTCTCGACCTGAGCACCGATCTGGTCGACGTCGTCAGACACCGTGTCGACGATGTTCTTGACGATCTTCTCGCCCTCGTCCACAGCGGTCTTGACGACGCGGCGGCCACGCTTGACGGCAGCGGTCGACTTCTCGTCGAGGTCATACCCGGCGCGCTCGCCCTGACCGCGAAGGTCGGTCACGACCTTCTCACCGCGGGCAGCAGCTGCGTCGTACTGGTCCTTGGCGTTGGCCGCGGCGACGAGGCCCTGGTTCAGCACCTGGGCGGGAACCTCCTGAGCCTGCTCGACGAAACGGTCGGCGTACTTCGCGGCCAGCTTCTGCAGCTCGGTGGACTTCGCCTGCACCTCGGCGAGGCGCTTGCGCAGGTCCTTCTGCAGGTCGTCGGCTTCCTTCTTGGCGCCCTTGCGCAGGTCGGTGCTGCGGGCCTGCGACCGCGCGGCCTCGAGCTGCTCGCCGGCGTGCCTCAGGGTGTCGACGGCGATGTTCGCCGCGCCGACGATCGCGTAGAAGGGCGTCGGGTCGACGTTCACCTCGGGGAGCTTGCCGTCGAGCTGGTCGCGAACGTCGGCGACGGTGGCCTCGGCCTGCTTCTGGGCGTCCTTGATGGCCTGGCTGATCTTCTGGTTGAGAGCCATGTCAGTTCTCCTTCTGCGTCTTCACGCTCTTCGTCGGGCGCGTGGCCCGGCTGGTGGTGGTTCTGGTCTGTGGTTTCTGCATTGTGGTGGCGGTGCTACTCGCCACGAACGACTGATAGATGTCGACGAGCACCGCGCGCTGGCGGTCGGTGAGCAACGGGTCGCCGGCGATGGCGCTGAGCACGTCAGGCCCAGCGCTGGGCTCAAGGTCTGCGACCCGCTCGTCGAGGATGCCGGCCCGCACGTAGAGCGACTCGGCCGAGACCTGCAGCCCCTTGGCGATCTGTTGCAGGATCTCGGCGCTCGGCCGCTTGAGGCCTCGCTCGATCTGCGACAGGTACGGGTTGGAGACCCCGGCCACGTCGGCCAGCTGACGAAGCGACATCTGGGCGTTCTCGCGCTGCTCACGCAGGTAAGACCCGAGGTCGGGGATCGGCAACTTGCTCATGACTCCATTATGCTTGCTGAAGCAAGCAGAATGCAAACTGGGGACAGCGTGACCTCCTTCACACTTCCCCGCGGACCCTTCCCGCGGATGCCGCTGAACCGGCAACGTCTCGCATCAGCGAACTCGGCGGTCCTTGACGGCCAGCAGGGCCCGGGCGTCGGTCGTCGACATCGGTGGTCGTTGCATCAGGGTGGCGAGCTGCGCTGCACGAGAGACCAGCTCGTGGTTGTGTCGCACCGGTTGACCCTTGGCCATCATGAGGTTGTCTTCCATGCCGACGCGAAGATGCCCACCCGCCGCGAGCGCCGCCGCCGCGATCGGCAGGTGTGATCGACCGATGCCGGTGGCCGACCAGCTCGTCACCTCCGCAGGAAGCAGGGCGAGCGCGGCGTACAACGCCTGCGGGGTGCCGGGCATGGACCCGGGCACGCCGGTGACGAAGTCGACGTGCACCTTTCCTCCGAACGGGAGCCCGCACTCGTCGATGAGCCGTCGCAGCGCGTGCACGTGGCCGAGCTCGAAGAGCTCGAACTCGGGCACCACCTCACGCTGCTGGGCCTGCCGGTAGAGCTCGACCATGAAACCCCAGGGGTTGAGAAACACCCCGTCGCCGAAGTTGGTCGTGCCGCACGTCAGCGAACACGAGTCGGGGTCGGCGTCGAGCACCGTCAGTCGCTGCTCGAGCGGGTCGGTCACGGCGCCACCCGTCGAGAGCTGCACGACAAGGTCGGTCACCTCACGCACCCCGGCCACCACCTCACGCAGCAGCCCGGCATCCAGGGTGGGCTGGTGGTGGCGGTCACGCACGTGAATGTGGATAAGGGCGGCGCCGGCCGCCTCGCACGCCACTGCTGTCTCGACGAGCTCGTCCGGTGTCGTCGGCAGTACCGGGCAGTCGACCTTCGAGGTCTCGGCGCCAGTGGGCGCGACGGTGATCAGGGTGCTCGCGACGGCGGCTGCGGGGGTCATGGCGCACATCCTGCCAGCGGCGTCTCTCGCCGTCTGGCCCGCCGTCGACTCACCACCCGGTCGAACGACAGGTTCGTGAGCGATCGCGGTGGTGCACCAGCGCGTTGACCTCCAACGAGTTGTTCGCAGCGGCCACGTCAGGGGGCGACGATGACGGTCTGCGCGGCGCTCAGGTCGTCGATGAGCAGCTCCAGGCCAGGGTCGGTGTTGCGCTTGATCAGGGCCAGCGCGATGGGCCCGTCGACGTGGTGGCGTCCCACCGAGGTCACATGGCCGATCGTCCGCTCACCGGCCAGCACGGCCGAGCCCGCAGCCGGCAGGATGTGGCCCGAACCGTCGAGGTGCAGGAACACCAGCCGACGAGGTGGCCGACCGAGGTTGTGCACCCGGGCCACCGTCTCCTGGCCGCGATAGCAACCCTTGTGCAGGTGCACGGCCGTGCGCAGCCAGTCGACCTCGTGCACGATCGTGCGATGGTCGGTCTCACGACCGAGCCGGGGGCGCCAGGCAGCGATACGTAACGCCTCAGCGGCCCAGAGGCCGGCCAGCGGTCGGTCACCCGCGGCCGCCAAGATTCCGGATCGCGGCACGATGACCTCACGCCAGCGCCGCTCGGTTCCGGGGTGGTTGTCGACCGGGCCGTAGGCGGCGGTCTCTCCGACGAGACCGGGCCAAGGGTCGCGCCAGGCCAGCGGCTCACCATCGACCGACTCGGACGCGTGCGGCTCGCCGAGCACGGCCCACTCGTCAGTGACGTCGGCCACCTCGACCCGCAGCATGAACCGCATCCGGTCGAGCCAGGCGAGCAAGGCCGCGCCGGCACCGGGCTCGGTCGTGATCCACGTCGTCTCGCCGTCGTCGACGAGGTGCAGCGAGTGCTCGACGTGACCCTTCGGCGAGAGGATCAACGCTTCGCGCGACTCACGTGGAGCCAGCCCGAGCAGGGCCTGGGTGGTCAGGGAGTGCAACCAGGTGAGCCGGTCGGGCCCGGTGACCGTGATCACCTCGCGGTGCGAGAGGTCGACGACGCCCAGCCCCTCCTCGAGCACCCGCTGCTCACGCATGGGGTCGCCGTAGTGCAGGGCCACGACGGACTCGAGCCCGTCACCCGCCACGGCGCCGTCACGACCGAGCAGGGGACTGCGCGGCACGCGGGGGGTGACGGCCTCGTCGGTGTGCGGATCGTCAGTCACGGGGGCTGGCACGGGGGCTGGCACGGGGGCAGTCACGGCATCACTCACTGGTTCGCTCACTCTCGTACAACGGCCCCGGCGGAGTCGTCATTCCTACGGCGTGCGGAGGCATCTCAGCTGACCCGGGTCAGCCGGGCCGAGAGATGACTCTGCAGCTCTTGGCCGACGGCCGCCATGTCCATGGCCCAGTAGAGCTGCGAGTCGACGAGGCCGTACATGCGGGTGGCGGCGTTGTACTCCTTGGCACCGGGCGAGCGCAGCACCCCGTCGGTCTTCAGGTGGATGCGGGCCGGTTCGATCTGCCCGTAGTAGAGCTCGAGGATGCCGGTCGGGTGCACGAGCAGCAGCTCGACCTCGCCGTTCTCGAGTGGTCGCCAGTAGCCCGACTCGACCGCCGCGTTGCGCACCTTCTCGCCCGTCGACGCGTCGAGGATCCAGGCCCGGCTCTCCCACTTGAGAAATCCGCGGCCGTCATGGGAGACCTCGATCTCCTGGCCGAACTGCGCCTCCTCGATCGTCGGGTAGCCGACGACCCCGACCCCCTCCCAGCGACCGATGAGCCAGGCGAGCGGGCGCAGCGGCTCGGGGATGTCGGCATCGAGGGAGAACATGCCGCAGATCGTAGCCTGAGCCCATGGACACCCCCTCGCGCTCTCTCGTCATCAAGCTCACCTGCGGCACCGAGGCACCTGAACGGCTGTCGCAGGCCTTGACGGTCGCGGCCACCGCGGTAGCCAGCGGGGTGTCGGTGTCGCTCTGGTTGACCGGTGAGGCGTCGTGGCTCGCGACGCCGGGCCGGGCCGAGTCGTTCGAGCTACCGGATGCCGCCCCCCTGGCCGAGCTGCGCGACGCCGTTCTCGAGGGCGGGCGTCTCACGGTGTGCACCCAGTGTGCCGCGCGACGAGGGCTGACCGAGGCCGACCTCGTCGACGGGGTCCAGGTGCGGGGGTCGGCGGCGTTCGTAGAGGAGGTCATGGCGCCGGGCGCGCAGGCGCTCGTCTACTAGGGCCGCGCCACTGCAGATGCTGCCGGCCGACGCTCAACTGCCCGTGTGCGCCTGACACCTCTGAGGCGCCACAGGTGCCACACGCACAACCTGCTGCGCAGCTGACACCTCTGGGGCGCCACAGGTGCCAGATGCTCAACGTCGTACGCCTGAGGGGCGGTGTGTCAGGCGTCAGCCGGGCTGGTCGCCGGTTGGGGCCGGTCCGGCACCAGCCGGTAGCCGACGTTGCGCACGGTGCCGATGAGGGCTTCGTGCTCGGGGCCCAGCTTGGCGCGCAGCCGACGCACGTGCACATCGACCGTGCGCGTGCCGCCGTAGTAGTCGTAGCCCCAGACCTCCTGCAGCAGCTGCGCCCGGGTGAACACGCGTCCAGGATGCTGGGCGAGGTATTTGATGAGCTCGAACTCCTTGTAGGTCAGGTCGAGCGGCGTGCCCCGCAGCCGCGCCGAGTAGCTGGCCTCGTCGATGACGAGCTCCCCCGAGGTGATCGGCAGGTCGAGGTCGGCGTCGACGTCCTGGTCCTTGGTGATGGCCAGGCGCAGTCGGGCGTCGACCTCGGCAGGCCCGGCCGAGTCGAGCAGCACGTCGTCGAGGCCCCATTCGGCGGTCAGCCCGGCCAGCCCACCCTCGGTGAGCACGGCCAGCAACGGGGTGCGGATGCCGGTCGTGCGCAGCACCCGGCACAGGGATCGAGCACTGGCGAGCTCGCGACGGGCGTCGACCAGCACGACATCGCAGTCGGGTGCGTCGATCAGGGCGGTGGCCTCCGCGGGCAGGATTCGCACCGAGTGCATGAGCAGCCCAAGGGCAGGCAGAACCTCGGCGCTCGGCGCGAGCGCGTTGGTCAGCAGCAGCAGTCGGGCCATCTCCTGCAGGATAGGGGAGACTGGTCGCGCGCGACGGACGCGCCCGGGATGAGACGCAGCGATGAGACGGGGTGGGATGAGCGAGGTCGACGGGGTCACCGTTCGGTACTGGGCGGCCGCCCGAGCCGCAACGGGGGTCGACGCCGAGCAGGTGAGGGGCACGACGGTGGGCGCCGTGGTCGATGCGGCTGTCGACCGTCACCCCGAGCTGTCGAGGGTGGCCCACGTCGCGACGCTGTTGCTCGACGGGCGGGCTGTCAGCCGCGACGCTCCGGTGGTGGTCGGCGCCACGCTGGAGGTGCTCCCGCCCTTTGCCGGCGGATGAGGCACGATGACGACCGTGCCTGACGCCGCAGAGCCCGCTGGCTCGCATCACCCGCCTCGTTCGGCCCAAGGCGGTCCAACCAGCGAGGTTGCTCGGCTGCGGCTCGGCACGGTGATCACGACCGTGGTCGGCGCCGGTGCGGTGCTGACCGCCGGAGCGGCTGGTCAGGGAGCCCTGCTGGCGGTCACCCTGGCACTCGCGTTGGTGCTGGCCTGGAGCTGGCCGTCGATCAGCGGCACCTTCACCCCACAGTCGACATCACTCGTCCTCGCGCTGTCCTCCTTCGCCATCGTGCTCAGTGCCCTGCGTGACGACCTACGCTGGGTCGCGGCCTCCGTGGCCTTCGGAATCGTGCTCTCGTTCTTCGCCCAGCTGCGCCGCACCTCCGGGCGAGAGGGGCTGGTGCTGTCGTTGCTGTCGGCGTTCGGCGGTCTCGTGCTGATCGCCTCGGGCACCACCGCAGTCGTCGCCAGCGGTAGCGACCGGGGCCGCACCGTCATCGTGGTCGCGATGGCGGCCGTCATGGCCGCCATCGTCGCCGACCTCTTCGTGGGTACCGTGCGGCACCCGCCTCTGCTCGGGGCCATCGCGGTGCTGATGGGTGCCGTGGCCGCCGTCGCCGTGGGCCTGGGCCTGCACGGGGCCGGAACCGTCACGGCTGCGCTGGTCGGCGCCGCCGCCGGCGCCGTCTCGTGGGCGCTGCGCCGGGTGGTGGCGCTTCAGCCTGGTACGGCGACCCTGCGGGGCCAGCTGGGCGCAGGGGTGGGGCCACTGCTCGCGGTCGGGGCGATCGCCAACCTCGCCACCGTCATCTCCTGAACGAAAGTGGCCACTCGACTGGGTGCGGGATGAAAGTGGCCACTCGACTGGGTGCAGGGGCCTTGCACAAGTCGAGTGGCCACTTCCGTACCGACGAACGGATGCCGCTGGGCGCTGGCCCAGCGGCATCCGTTCGTCTCGTTGGTGGCGCCTCAGGACTCAGCTCACTGCAGGGTGATGCGGTCGAGCGGGCCCGGGGTGTAGGGCGAGACACTCTCGAGGTAGTTCGCGAAGGCGTCGATGTCGAGCCCACCGAAGAACTTGTTCGAGCCCGCGGCGAAGGCGGCGAAACCGTCACCACCGTCAGACAGGAAGCTGTTCGTCGAGATGCGGTAGGTGGCGCCCTTGTCGACCGCGGTGCCGTTGATGGCCACCGAGCCGTCGACCACCTGCGGAGTGCCGGTCTTCGTGTAGGTGTAGCTGAAGCCCTGGCTCACGGCGAGAATCTTGTTCAAGTCGGCGTTGAGCCCGGTGATCTGCTGGTTCAGCACGTCGTAGATCTGCTGACCCGTGAGGTCCATCGACACGAGGTAGTTGTTGAACGGCTGCGCCGTGAACGCCTCCTCGAAGGTCACGTCGCCGGGCTGCTCGACCTCGTACTTCTGGAGGTTGTAGAGCAGGTCGGCACGCACGCCGCCGGGGTTCATGAAGGCCACGACCGGCACCTTGCCGCCGGTGGTCGTCGACGGGTCGGCGAGCTGGGCGTCGGCGATGAGGTCACCGAGCGGCGACTCACCGGCGGCGTTCTGGGCCTTGACGACATCCGTGGTGATCTGACCCAGCACCCGTGAGGCGATGGTCTTGACAATCGTCTTGTACTTGGTGAGCAGGGCCGTCTGGGCGGCGTCCTTCGGCACGATGCGCGACACCGGCAGGTTGGTGGCGTCGACCGAGGTGCGCACGATGTCGCCCCGCCGGGTGTCGTACTGGAGGTTCGTCTCGGTGTAGAGCCGACCGAACGAGGAAGCCGAGGTGACCAGCCGCGGCTTGCCGGCCGGGTCGGGGATGTTGCAGACGTAGGGCTGGTGCGTGTGCCCGGAGATCACCATGTCGATGGCCGGGCTCAGCTTCTGCGCGATCGGGATGATCGGCGAGGTGGCGTCGAGGCTGCCGCCGCCGGCGCAGGTGTAGTAGTACGGCGTGCCCGACGGCGGCGTGCCGCCCTGGTGGATGAGCACGACGATCGCGTTGACGCCCTGCTTCTTCAGCACCGGCACGAGCTTGTTGGCCGTGGCGACCTCGTCGTTGAACTGGAGGCCGGCCACGCCCGAGGCAGTGACGATGTTCGGGGTGTCTTTCAACGTCATCCCGATGAAGCCGATCTTGACCCCGTTGCCGAAGCTCTTGATCGAGTACGACGGTAGGATCGTCTTCCCCGTCTTCTTGACCACGACGTTGGCGGCGAGGTACTTGAAGTCAGCACCTCCGAACACGCCGTCGGGGCAGGAGTTCTGGTTGTTGGCGCCGGCACCGTCGTCGATGCAGCCGCCCTTCTGCAGCCGCTGCAACTCCTTGTAACCCTCGTCGAACTCATGGTTGCCGACCGAGGTGATGTCGAGACCGAGCTTGTTCATCGACTCGACGGTCGGCTCGTCGTGGAACGCGGCCGACAGCAGCGGGGAGGCCCCGACGATGTCGCCCGCCGCGACCGTGACCGTGTTGCGGTGGCCCTTTCGCGCCTGGGCAAGGTGCGTGGCCAGGTACTCCACGCCCCCGAGGTCGGCTGTGTCGGTGGGGAGCGGACCGGTCTGGAGGCGGGCGCTCGAGCCGCTCGGCGGCTCGAGGTTTCCGTGGAAGTCGTTGAACGACAGGATCTGTACGTCGACGGTTCGCGGCGCGTGGCCGTAGCGCCCGTTCGACGAGCCGTCGGCGCTGGTCTGGGCCGGTGAGGCGAGAGCGGGCGCCGCGAGCGCGACCGCGCAGGCTCCCACGACGGCGGCACCGGCGATTCGGCGGTTTCTTCGGGACATGTCTTTTCCCCTTGATCACGTGGGTTGCTAGAGGGCGCCCCCGAGCGCCTGCTGGGCAGGTTAGCGGCCAGCACCGACGAACGGGGGTCAAGACGGGTGCCGTGATGAGATGAGCGCATGAACACCGTGCAGATCGTTCGTCGCGACGCCGACCACCCGCTGACCGGACCGGAGGTCGAGACGGTGGTCGCCCTGGTGTCGGCGGCCGCCGAGCACGATGGTGGCAGCGCCCTCTCGGAGCAGTTCAGACTCTCGCTGCTGGCCGGTGAGAGCCGGGGTGTGACCCACCTTCTCGCGGATGCCGCTGACGGGACCCTCGTGGGGTACGGGCAGGTGCGCGCCGGGTCGGTCGACGAGCCGCCCTCGGCCGAGCTCGTGGTCGCCCCCCGGTCGCGACGCGTCGGCATCGGGACGGCGTTGCTCGACGCCGCGCCCGGTGGAGCCCGGGTCTGGAGCCACCTGCCCGGGGCGGCAGGCGAGGGTGCGGCGGCCTTCGCCGCGGCACGTGGGCTCCATGCGGTGCGTTCGTTGCACGTGATGGGCCGGTCCCTCGTCGACGGCCCGGCCTGGCCGCCGGCCGCGGTTCCGGACGAGTTCGTGGTGCGCCGGTTCGACCCGGACCGCGACCAGGACGCCTGGGTCGCGGTCAACGCGGCTGCGTTCGCTCACCACCCCGAGCAGGGCTCGCTCACCCGGGCCGACCTGGAGCAGCGGATGGGCCAGCCGTGGTTCGACCCGGCGGGCCTCATTCTGGTGAGCCCGCGCGACTCGCCCGATGAGATCGCCGCCTTCCACTGGACCAAGGTCGACCCGCCCGACGGCACGGTGGGCGAGGTGTACGTCGTCGGCGTCTCACCGGACCGACAGGGATCGGGGCTGGGCCGCGCCGTCACCGTGCTCGGGCTCGACCACCTGGCCGGTCGAGGCCTCACCGATGTGGTGCTCTACGTCGACGAGGAGAACGCGGCCGCGGTGCACACCTACTCCCGGCTCGGCTTCACCGACCGTGCGGTGCACCGTCAGTTCGCGCGCGAGCGGCACCCGAGCGGCACCCGAGCGGCACCCGAGCGGCACTGAGCAGCTTTGAGTAGCGCCGAGTAGCCCTGAGCAGCTTTGAGTAGCGCCGAGTGGGCCTGCGTGGGCCTGCCCAACCTGAACCACCCCAGGACAACCGTGGGATGACTTCACCCACCCGCTGCCAAAGGGTGCCACCATGGTGCGCATGAGCACCGGGAGCCTCGAACGAGCCGACGTGTCCGACCTGAAGGAGGCCCGCGCGGCGCGGCGCGGCGACGGCCCCGATCCCACGCCCGACGCCACCCTCGAGTCCGTGCCCGACGCCGCCAGCGGCTCCCAGCCCGAGACGGTGTCGGAGTCGTCTGACGCGGTCAGCTCCTTCACGAGCACCGTGCCCACCCGGCGCATCCCCGCCCGGGCCCCGAACGGTCGTTTCGTGGGCCAGGGGCCCGAGACGTCGTCGGCTCCTGACGAGCTGCCGGCCGACCGCTACCTCGAGCGCGAGCTGTCGTGGCTGCAGTTCAACGAGCGGGTGCTGCAGCTCGCGATGGACCCCGCGGTGCCGCTGATCGAACGCACCCGCTTCCTGGCGATCTTCGCGAACAACCTCGACGAGTACTTCATGGTGCGGGTCGCGGGCCTCAAGCGGCGCATCGCGACGGGGCTGGCGGTGCGCACCGCCGCCGGCCTGGAGCCTCGCGAGCTGCTCGAGCGGATCGCCCGGCTGGCCCACGAGCTGATGAACCAGCACGGGGCGGTGTTCCAGAACGAGGTGCGCCCCGCCCTGGAGGACCAGGGCATCAGCATCGTGCGGTGGGACGAGCTCGACGACGAGGAGCGTCAGCCGTTGCACGACTTCTTCGGCGACCGGGTCTTCCCGGTGCTCACCCCGCTCGCCGTCGACCCGGCCCACCCCTTCCCCTACATCTCCGGCCTGTCGCTCAACCTCGCGGTGCTCTTGCAGAACCCGAAGACGGGTACGGAGCACTTCGCCCGGGTCAAGGTGCCACCGAGCCTGCCCCGCTTCATCAAGGTCGAGGAGGACATCGACTCCGAGATCGAGCGCAAGCGCTTCGTGCCGCTCGAGGACATCATCGCCAGCCACCTCGACCAGCTCTTCCCGGGCATGCTGGTGCAGGAGCACTTCTCCTTCCGGGTCACCCGCAACGAGGACCTGGAGGTCGAGGAGGACGACGCCGAGAACCTGCTCACGGCCCTCGAGAAGGAGCTGACCCGGCGCCGGTTCGGGCCGCCGATCCGGTTGGAGGTCGAGGAGCACATCGACCCCAAGGTTCTCGACATGCTGAGCCGCGAGCTGCAGATCAGCGAACGTGAGGTCTACCGCCTGCCGACCCCGCTCGACCTACGCGGCCTGTTCACGGTGGCCGACGTCGACCGCTCCGACCTGGAGTTCCCGAAGTTCTTCCCCCGCACGCACCCCGACTTCGCGCCCACCGAGAGCTCCAAAGCCATCAGCCTGCTCGATGCTGTGCGTCACAAGGACGTGCTGGTGCAGCATCCGTACAACTCCTTCTCGACCTCGGTCCAGGCGTTCATCGAGCAGGCAGCCGCCGACCCGAACGTGCTCGCCATCAAGCAGACCCTCTACCGCACCTCCGGTGACTCCCCCATCGTCGACTCCCTCATCGACGCGGCCGAGGCCGGCAAGCAGGTGCTCGCGGTCGTCGAGCTCAAGGCCCGGTTCGACGAGGTCAACAACATCAGCTGGGCGCGCAAGCTCGAGGAGGCCGGCGTCCACGTCGTGTACGGGGTGGTCGGCCTCAAGACCCACGCCAAGCTGTGTCTCGTGGTGCGCCAGGAGTCGGACGGGCTGGTGCGCTACTGCCACATCGGCACCGGCAACTACAACCCCAAGACCGCGCGCACCTACGAGGACTTCGGCCTCTTCACGACCGACCCGCAGGTCGGCGAAGACCTCTCGCGCCTGTTCAACCTGCTCTCCGGCTTCGCGCCCCGCAGCCGCTTCAAGCGGCTCCTCGTCGCGCCGAGAACCGTGCGCTCGGGCCTGATGGACCTCATCGACGACGAGATCGAGCTGGAACGCACCCGGGGCAAGAACGACCCCCCGGGCCGCATCGTCTTCAAGGCGAACTCCATTGTCGACGAGGCGCTCATCGACGCCCTCTACCGGGCCAGCATCGCCGGGGTGCAGGTCGACCTCTGGATCCGCGGCATCTGTGCGGTGCGTCCGGGCGTCGAGGGCCTTTCCGAGAACATCCGGGTGCGCTCGGTGCTGGGCCGGTTCCTCGAGCACTCCCGGGTGTTCTGGTTCGACCACGGCGGCGACCCGCAGGTGTACATCGGCAGCGCCGACATGATGCACCGCAACCTCGACCGGCGCGTCGAGGCGATGGTGCGCATCGCCGACGCCGGTCACCTCGCCGAGCTGAACGACCTGCTCGACCTCGGCTTCTCCGACAGCACGTCGCGCTGGGACCTCGGCGCCGACGGCCGCTGGGTGCGCCACCACCAGAACGAGCAGGGTGAGCCGCTCGACGACCTGCAGGCCAAGCTCATCGAGCGTCACGACAAGCGCCGCCGCAAAGCACGACGGCGCTGAGACGCAGGCGTTCCCGGATGCTGCAACGCGGTCACCGATCCCGGATGCCGCTGTGCCCGGTGCGGGGGCAGCGCAGCCGATGAGCTCTGTCATCCCGGCCGCGGGAACCCTGCCGTGGCGTCGTCGCGACGGACGTCTCGAGGTGGCCCTCGTGCATCGGCCGAAGTACGACGACTGGTCGTGGGCCAAGGGAAAGCTCGATCCGGGTGAGCTCCCGTGCGTCGCCGCGGCCCGCGAGACGACCGAGGAGACCGGACTGAAGGTGCGCCTGGGCCTGCCCCTGCCCCCGTCGGAGTACCCGATCCTCGACTCGGTCGGAGGCCCGGTGACGAAGTCGGTTCACTACTGGGCGGCCCACGTGACCGGTGGCTCCGGCAGGCTGGAGCACGAGATCGACGAGGTGGCCTGGGTCGACGTGCGCACGGCCAACGACCGGCTCGACTACACCCGCGACCGGGAGCAGCTGTTGGCGCTGGTGCGGGCCGACCGCGACGACGACCTGCGAACCTGGCCGCTCGTCGTCGTGCGTCACGCCAAGGCCCGGTCCCGGTCGCGTTGGAGCCACGACGACCGGCTGCGACCCCTCGACGCGGCCGGGCTCGCCCAGGCCCGGGCGATGGTGCCGGTGCTCGCGGCGTACGGCATCCGGCGGGTCGTCACCTCGTCGGCAACCCGGTGCGTCGCCACGGTCGAGCCCTACGCCGTCTCATCCGGCATCCACCTCAAGCACCGGGACTCCCTCACCGAGGAGAGCTTCGCCGACGACGCGGCCGGCGCCCTGGGTGAGCTCGACGACCTGCTGCGGCGGCACAAGCCGGCAGCGCTGTGCAGCCACGGACCCGTGCTGCCCGATCTGCTCGACCGCCTCAGTGCGCGTGTGCCGCCGCACCACCACCGCGCCGCCTGGCTCACCGAGGAGCTGCGCACGGCCGCCGACTGCAACATGCGCAAGGGCGAGACCCTCGTGTGCCACGTGCACGGCGCCGGCGAGACCGCCCGGGTGCTCGGCGTCGAACGCATCTACAGCTGACCCGAAGCGCCCCACGCCAACTCGACGTCACGCGTTCACCTGCGGTTAACCGGTCGGGGCGAACTGGCCACCCGGCGAGCCTATCTTCACCAATGGATGCACCTTTCGGCAACGTTGCTTCGGTGGGTCCGACATCGTCCTTGACCTGACCCCCCATCGAGAGGGAGCTTCACCGTGTCCGCTTCACGCACCACCGTTCTTGGGGCCCTGGCCCTGTCCGGAGCCCTGCTGCTCTCCGCCTGCGCCTCCGAGAACAACACCTCCGGCAACACGGCCGGCGGCGCCGGTAGCACCGGCAAGGCCGGCAGCACGGGTAGCACGGGAAGCTCCGACTGCTTCAGCGGCAACCTCAAGGCCGAGGGCTCCTCCGCCCAGAAGAACGCCATCGACGAGGCCATCTCCGTCTTCCAGACCAAATGCGCCGACGCCACCATCGACTACAACCCGAGCGGATCAGGCTCGGGCATCAAGCAGTTCATCGCCAAGCAGGTCGACTTCGCCGGCTCTGACTCGGCCCTCAAGACCGTGGCCGTCGACGGCAAGGTCGAGGCCGACGACGCCGCGAAGGCCTGTGGCTCACCGGCCTGGAACCTGCCCATGGTCACCGGCCCGATCGCCGTGGCGTACAACGTCGCCGGTGTCGACAAGCTCGTGCTCGACGCCGAGGCGACGGCCAAGATCTTCGACGGCAAGATCACCGCCTGGAACGACCCGGCCATCGCCAAGCTGAACGCCGGCGTCTCCCTGCCGTCGACCCCGATCAAGGTCTACTTCCGATCCGATGACTCCGGCACGACCGAGAACTTCACCAAGTACCTCAAGGCTGCCGCCCCCGACGCCTGGAGCTACGAGACCGGCAAGAAGTGGACCGGCAAGGGTGAAGGCAAGGAGAAGTCGGCCGGCGTCGCCACCGCGGTGAAGGGCCAGGACGGCGGCATCACCTACGTCGAGCTCTCCTACGCCAAGCAGAACACCCTCAAGATGGCCGCGATCGACACCGGCTCCGGCCCCGTCGTGCTCAACGCGGAGTCGGTCGGCAAGACCGTGGCCACCGCGAAGCCGACGGGCAGCGGTAACGACCTCGCGCTGAAGATCGACTACGCCACCAAGGAGGCCGGGGCCTACCCGATCATCCTGGTCACCTACGAGGTCGTCTGCTCGAAGTACTCCGACGCGGCGCAGGGCTCCAAGGTCAAGGCGTTCCTGACCACCTTCGCCTCCGACGCGGTGCAGGGCCAGCTCGAGGAGCTGGGCTACGCGCCGCTCCCGACCGAGGTCGGCGCCAAGGTGCAGACCGCGGTCAAAGCGATCTCCTGATCGACAGGAGGCCAGTGGTGTCCAGCGTGACCGGAGTTTCTACCGTCAACGGCGCGGCGGGGCGGGGCGGCCAGCCCGCCCCGCCCCGTGACCAGGCCTCGACCGGACGCCTCGGCGACCGCCTCTTCGGCGGCGCCGCCACGGCATCCGGCGTGATCGTCATCGCCATGGTGACCCTCATCGCCACCTTCCTGATCGTCCAGGCGGTGCCGGCCCTGATGAACAACCAGGAGAACTTCCTCACCTCCCGGGTGTGGTCCCCTGGAGGTGACCAGCCCGCCTTCGGCATCCTCGAGTTCCTCTGGACCACGGTGGCGGCCTCGACCATCGCCATGCTGGTCGCCGTGCCCTTCGGCGTTGCCGTGGCGCTGTTCCTGACGCAATACGCGCCGGCGTGGATGCGCGGACCGGCGGCGGCGCTCGTCGACCTGCTGGCTGCCGTGCCCTCCATCGTCTACGGCCTGTGGGGCCTGATCACCTTCGCGCCGTTCTTCAAGCCGTTCCAGGGCTGGATCGAGAGCACCTTCGGGTGGTTCCCGCTGCTCGCCCGGACCGGCATCACCGGCGGCACGATCCTGTTCATCGGCATCGTGCTCTCGATCATGGTGGTGCCCATCGTCACGGCCCTCTCGCGGGAGATCTTCGCTCAGACGCCGCGGGAGCACAAGGAGGGCGCGCTCGCGCTCGGCGCCACGCACTGGGAGATGATCCGCACCACGGTGCTGCCGTTCGGGCGTCCGGGCGTCATCTCGGCGGCGATGCTCGCCCTCGGCCGAGCGCTCGGAGAGACCCTCGCGGTCACGTTCCTGGTCTCCTCCCTGCCGAACGGGGCGGCGTGGACCTGGTCCCTCTTCAACGGCGGGGAGACCTTCGCCTCGAAGATCGCCAACAACGCGGCCGAGTTCAGCAGCCCCACCCGCACCGGGGCCTACATCGCCGCCGGGCTCGTGCTGTTCGTGCTCACCTTCGCGGTCAACAGCATCGCGAGAGTCGTCATCGAACGCAGAAAGGCCTTCAGCGAATGAGTACCCTGACGCGCGAAGGGCGAGCTGGGGCCGATCGCCGGTCGCAGACGCAGGGCGGGGACCAGCACCGCGACGAGCAGGTTCCGGGCGAGGGGGCGACCCCTCCCGGGGGGCGGCCCGACGACAGGCCCCTGGAGGAGATGGGCAACCCCCAAGGCGGCCGAGCGGTCAAGAATGCCGTGGCCCGCGTGGTCATGTGGGGCGCCTTCGGCGTCGTCATGATCCCGCTCGTCTGGATCCTCTACACCGTGGTCAGTCGCGGGGTCCACCTACTGCTCAGCTCCACCTGGTGGACCAACAACCAGCGCAACGTCAACTCGGGAGACGTCGGCGGCGGGGCTCGGCACGCCATCGAGGGCACCTTCATGATGGCCGGGATCACGGCCGTCATCGCCGTGCCGATCGGCATCCTCACCGCCGTCTACCTCGTGGAGTACGGACAGGCACGCGGCCGCGGGCTCGCCAAGGCCATCAGCTTCACGGTCGACATCCTCTCCGGCATCCCCTCCATCGTGGCGGCGCTGTTCATCTATGCGGCGTGGGTCACGACGTTCGGCATCGAGCGGTCCGGTTTCGCCGCGACGCTCGCACTCGTGCTGCTGATGATTCCCGTGATCGTGCGCTCGACCGAGTCGATGCTGACCCTGGTGCCGAACGAGCTGCGTGAGGCCGCCTACGCCCTCGGCGTTCCCAAGTGGGTGACGGTCGTCAAGGTGGTGCTGCGCACGGCGTTCTCCGGCATCGTCACCGGCGTGCTGCTCGGCCTCGCGCGCATCATGGGTGAGACGGCCCCGCTGCTGATCCTCGCGCCGTACACGAAGAACTTCCAGCGTGACATCTTCAGCGGCAACTTCCCCACCCTGCCGATGATGATCAACCAGGACCGCGGCGACATCGGCCTCGCGGCCGCGGCCGAGCGCATGTGGGGCGCCTCCCTGACCCTCATCCTGCTCGTGCTGCTGCTCAACCTCGTCGGCCGGATCATCGCCCGCGCCGGCTCCGTCAAGACGTAGGAAGCGAACTCACGAAACCATGGCAAAGCGAATCGATGTCACCGACCTCAACGTCTACTACAGCGCGTTCAAGGCGGTCGAGGGCGTCACGATGACGGTCGAGCCGCGCTCGGTCACCGCCTTCATCGGCCCGTCGGGCTGCGGCAAGTCGACCTTCCTGCGCACCCTCAACCGCATGCACGAGGTCATCGCCGGCGGCCGCGTCGAGGGCAAGGTGATGCTCGACAACCAGGACCTCTACGCCGCCAGCATGGATCCCGTGGCCGTGCGACGCACCGTGGGCATGGTGTTCCAGCGACCCAACCCCTTCCCGACGATGTCGATCTATGACAACGTGGCGGCCGGGCTGCGCCTTAACGGGGTGAAGAACAAGAAGACCCTCGACGGCGTCGTCGAGACCTCGCTCAAGAGCGCCAACCTGTGGAACGAGGTCAAGGACCGGCTGGGCAAGCCGGGCGCCGGGCTCTCCGGGGGACAACAGCAGCGTCTCTGCATCGCACGGGCGATCGCCGTGCAACCCCAGGTGCTGCTCATGGACGAGCCGTGCTCGGCCCTCGACCCGATCTCGACCCTCGCCATCGAAGACCTCATAGGCCAGCTGAAGAACGAGTTCACCATCGTCATCGTCACGCACAACATGCAGCAGGCGGCCCGGGTCTCTGACCGCACCGCCTTCTTCAACCTCCGGGCGACCGGTGAACCCGGGCGGCTCATCGAGATCGACGACACCACCAAGATCTTCAACAACCCGACCGAGCAGGCCACCGAGGACTACATCTCCGGTCGCTTCGGGTGAGCCCGAACTGCCCTCTCGATGGTTGGGGTATGGGCGTCAGCGGAAGACGGCCGTGATGTACCAGGTCGCGACAGCGACGAGACCGGCACCGGGGAAGGTCAGGAACCAGGCCCCCACGATGCTGCCGGCCACGCTCCAGCGCACCGCGGAGATGCGCTTGGTAGCACCGACGCCCATGATCGCCGACGTGATCGTGTGCGTCGTGGAGATGGGGGCACCGAAGGCCAGACCGGCCACGTAGAGGATCGAGGCCGCGGTCGTCTCGGCGGCGAACCCCTGGGGCGGGGTGAGGTGGATGATGCGCCGGCCCAGCGTGCGCATGATGCGCCACCCCCCGGCGTAGGTGCCGAGGGAGATGACGATGGCCGAGAGCAGCAGCACCCAGATGGGGATGCTGTCGCCGCTGTGGTGGCCCGCGATGTTGAGAGCGAGCACGACGACACCGGCCGTCTTGGCGGCATCCTGCAGCCCATGGCCGAAGGCCATCGCGGCAGCGGAGGCCACCTGAGCGACCCGGAACCCACGGGTGACCCGGCCGGGGTTGGAGTTGCGGAAGATCCACAGGATCGCCGTCATGGCGAGGTAGCCAAGGAGGATGCCCAGCACCGGCGAGACCACCATCGGGATCACGACCTTGGTCCAGATGACGCCCCACTGCACCCCGACCCCCGCCACGAGGGCGGCGCCGCCGAGGCCGCCGATGAGCGCGTGCGAGCTCGACGATGGCAGGCCGAACCACCAGGTGATCAGGTTCCATCCTGTCGCACCCACCAGCGCCGCCGCGACGAGCCACAGCCCGTCTGGGCCGGTGGGCGTCTCGATGATGCCGGAGCCGATGGTGGCGGCCACCTTGGCACCGAAGAACGCGCCGAAGAGGTTGGCGATCGCCGCCATGCCGAGCGCAACGCGGGGGGTCAGCGCTCGCGTCGAGATCGAGGTGGCGATCGCGTTGGCCGCGTCGTGGAAGCCGTTCGTGTAGTTGAACCCCATCGCTAGTGTCACGACGAGGATGATCGGGACCAGGTCCATGGGTCGGTCAGGACTCCTTGACCGCGATGCCCTCGATCAGATGGGCCACCTTCTCGAACGCGTCGGCGGCATCCTCGAAGCCGTCGATGATGTCCTTGACCTTGACGAGGTAGACGGCATCGGTCGCGTTGTTGAACTGGTAGGCCACCATCTTGCGGTGCAGGTCATCGGCCTGGTTCTCGAGACGGTTGATCTCGATCCAGTAGCTCGACAGGTCCTTGAGCGAGCGGAGCCGCGGCATCGCCTCGGCCGTGACCTCGGCCATCCGGGCGAGGATCTCGAACTGGTCGGCCAGCCCGTCGGGCAGATCGCCGAGTCGGTACAGCACGATCAGGTCGGCGGTCTCCTCGATGAGGTCCATGCAGTCGTCGAGGCTCGCGGCCAGCCCGTGGATGTCCTCACGGTCGAACGGGGTGATGAACGAGCTGTTGACCTTCTTGATCAGCTCGTGGGTGGCGTCGTCGGCGTCGTGCTCGAGGTCACGCAGCCGGTCGGCGATGCCCTGACGAGCCGACGGCTCCACCTCGAGGAACTTGGTCAGCTCACGGGTGGCGTCGACGAGCAAACCGGCCGAGGTGGCGAAGAGAGAGAAAAAACTGGTGTCCTGGGGTGTGAGGCGAAAACCCACTAGGTGCTCCGGTCGATCGACGGCTGGTCCGGAGCCCATGCTAGGGGTAGAGGGTCGCAGACACGCAAACGCGCGGTCACCCGCCGTTCACCCGTTTGACGCCAGCTGTCTCCGGCCGGCGCCCGCAGCCCCAACCGCAGCCGGAACGCCCTGAGGAAGGCCCTGTGGAAGGCCCTGAGGAAGGCCCCGTGGAAGGCCCCTCGGGAAGCCCTGCGGGAGGACCTGACGGGGGCAGCGTGATGGCTCTCGGCCCGTGCAAGGCTCGTGCACGGCCCGCGCATGATGTCGTGGGCGGCTCGGGCCTCGATCGGGCCTGATCCGCGCAGAACCGGCGGGTCAACTCGCGAAGGGCTCGGGATCGGCGGCGGGGAGGTCTGCTACCGGCACAGCGTCTGGGCAGTCCGCCCCGGCCGGTGCCACCCCGAGCAGGGCGTCGACCTCATCGGCGGTGAAGTGCCGAGGGCTCGACGAGGCGGCCACCACGAGTTCGCTGACCAGCTCGATCTCATCGCGCAGGGTCACGTCGAGCAGATCACCTGATTGCTCGTCCTCGGTGGTCATGCACTCAATCTAGTGGCGCTCACTGCCTCCGGTGACGAAAGCCGAGAATGGGTCGGGGCGTCTTTTTCGTTGCTGGGGCAGGCATCATGGAGCGCATGTCGCACGACGCGCACGACGCCGCCCTGACGGGATGGACGCTCATGCACCGCGGCAGCTTCGTCCACGGTTCATGTGACCGCTGCGGCTTCGTCAGTCCCGCGCGCCGAGCCCGGTTCACCACCGGCTCGGACATGGCCGCTCACGCACTGTCCTGCCCTGAGCCGGGCGGTGCACCCAAGAACTGCGTCGGGCCGGGAGCGCCTCTCGGCACAGGGCCGCTCGAAGCGGCTGAATTTGGGACCCGGGGCTGCCACGACCCGACGCGTGAACAAGAATAAGCCGTGAACGGCGGTTCGACAAAGGGTTCGGCAGCACTGCGCCGGATGCGGTCTGCCGCAGCGCGATCAGGTGAGGGTGTGGACCCGCCAGAGCCGGGCACAGGCGGCCAGGTCGTCGCCGAGAACCAGCACGTTGGCGGCCTGCTCGGCGGCCTCCTCGCCGCTGGAGAGGTCGGCGCGTCCGGCCGCGATCACACGACAGAACGCCGCCGCCCGCTCGAGGGCGACGCCGAGGTCACCGTCGAACACGCCCCGGAGGATCTCGTCGATGACCCGCCCCATCTCGACCGGGCCAGGCGGTTCCGCGACGCCGGCCACCACGTGGTTGGGGGCCGTGAAGCGCATGCCGGCGGCGTACTCCCGGCTGGCTTCCTCGGGCGAGCGGCGTACCCATTCACGCAGCACGTAGAGGCGCCAGAGGGCTCCCGGCAGGCTGCGGGCCGGCCGGCCGCTCCACAGCTCGGCCAGGGTCGAGAGACCGATGTCGTCGACGATGGCGACCAGCCGCGTGGTCAGGTCGGGGTCGGCCGCTGCCCGGCCGGCGTGCACCAGCGCGGATGCCGTCTCGTGCGCGGCGTGGATGGCCTCGGTCGGGTCGTAGGCGGGCCCGTGCGCCTCCAGCGCCGCCTCGCTGAAGAACGCCGGACGGCGATGGCCGCGTCGGTCGTTGTCGCTCATCACGAAAGCGTATCCCCGACGCCCTCCAGCGGCTCGCCTTCGCCTCAGTGCCGGTAGGTGCCGTGGATGACTGCACGGGCCAGGGTCTTGAACGCCAGGTTGAACGACACCACCGCCGGCGAGGCGGTGTCGTCGACACCGAGGGTCGCCTCCGACACGGCGTGCACGACAAAGAAGTAGCGGTGCGGCATGTCGCCTTCCGGCGGGGCTGCACCCATGAAGCCCTGGGCGCCACCGTCGTTGCGCACGTGGAACGCCCCGCCCGGCAGTGCATCCGACGCCGCACCGGTGTCGAGACTGGTGACGTCGGCCGGCACATCGACGAGCACCCAGTGCCAGAAGCCCGACGGCGTCGGCGCGTCAGGGTCGAAGCAGGTCACGACGTAGCTCTGCGTTGCCTCGGGCGCCCCGCTCCACGACAGCTGAGGTGAGGTGTTGCCCTGGTCAGCCACCTGGTCGTTCTTGAGCGGCGCGCCGTCACTGACGTCGTCACTGGTGACGGTGAACGAAGCCACGTGCGGCAGCAGCTCGTAGGGGTTGGGGGCGACGGGCCGGTCAAGGCTCATGCTGGCTCCTGCATCGAGAGTTGAATGGACTACCGACAGTAACCCGGCCCCGCTGAGCACGTCCGAACCCACGGGTAGGGCATACTGGCGGCTGGTTCGGGCGTCGTCACGACGGGTCTGTTCCAGCGGGCCTCTAGCTCAGTCGGTAGAGCATCGGACTTTTAATCCGCCGGTCGTCGGTTCGAGCCCGACGGGGCCCACCAGGCGATACCCAGCCGAGCGCCACCAGGCCCCGGCCGCAACACACCGAGTAATCGTCAACCACCCCTGACTGCAGTCACCGATCGTTGACGATCACTCGGTGTGTTGCCGAGGGTGCCGGTCGAGGTGGCGGGACCGGCAGGGACGCCGGGGCGAGTAATGGGCTAGCGGGGCGGATTGGTGGCCAGCCCACCGCACGTGGCCGACTTCGTCCAGGCCTGGCTCCGCGACGTGGACTGCCTCGCCGAGACCGCGCGGGGAACACCGTCAGAGCCGATCTGCATGGGCACGTACGTCGCCGACGTCACGACCGAGCGTTCTCGCGGCGCGAGGCCCTGAGGGTCGGCAGCGTGCGTCGTCGACCGGGAGTAGTTCGCGTCGATCGACAGGGTCAGCACGCCGGTCTCTGCGTTGGGGCCAAAGCTGTTGTACCAGACGAAATTGCCGAGCCCGTAGGCGATGTAGGCATCGTCGTTCCACCCCGACCCCTGCGGCCGGTGGGCGTGGCCGCCGACGACGATGTCAGCGCCGTCTGCCACCAGCCGTTTGGCCGTCTCGCGCTGTCGGTCGTCGGCGCAGGTCGTGCGCTCCGTGCCCCAGTGCATGACCACCACGACAACGTCGCCCGTCTGTGCTGCGGCGCGCACGGCCTGTCGCAGGTTAGTGTCGTCGAGGTTGGCGGCGATGCCCGCCTGGGTCGCCGTGGCCGCGTGGTTCAGACCGGTCAGGTCGCGGATCTGGGACGACGCGAGCACGGACACCTTGAGACCACGCACGTTGACGCGCAGGGGCGTGAACGCCTCGGTCTCGTTCTTGCCGATGCCCACGACGGGGATCGGGCTCGCGGCCCGAGCGGCAAGCGTCTGCGCGAAGACGTCGGGCCCGAAGTCGGCGGCGTGGTTGTTGGCCATGCTCACGGCGTCGAAGCCGGCATCCGAGAGCACCCCCAGCGCGCGGGGCGGGGCTCGGAAGGTGAACTGCTTGCCCGGCATCGGGGCCCCACCGGTGCCCACCGCGGTCTCGAGGTTCGCTACGGCGAAGTCGGCGCGACCAACGGTGTCGCGCAAAGACTTCGACAGGCCCTTCCCGTCGGAGAGCAGGGGCCGCGCGCTCCCCTCGAAGTGCACGTCTCCGGCGAACGCGAGCGTCACGCGGGCTGCGGGCGACGGGTCGGGCTTCGTGGCATCCGCAGCCGGCATCGCGGGGCTGGGTGCGCTCGAGGGCGCCCGGGAAGCCTTGGACTGGTCAGCGTTCGCCACCGCCGACGTGACCGGCTCACCGGGGCCCTGATCAGCGGATGAAGAACACGCCATCAGACACGCCGGCACCACGACACTGAGCACCGCACCCGTCGCCCATCGGCGACCCCCTGAACCGAACATCTCGCGACTGTAACCCGAGGACCGCTCGTTTCAGATGCACGAAACGGACCACGGCGAGGTTTTTGAGCGACGCTGCCACCCGACGATGCCGGAATCGGACCACGGCTGAGTTGGCGTTGCGCTATCCGGCATCCCACCCCATGAACCGGACCACGGCTGGGCTCGCAAGCGATTACCCGGCATCCCACCGCATGAACCGGACCACGGCTGAGTCGCAGCGGGCAGAACCGTCAGCTGTCGGATGCCGCCGTGCTCCGCGAGTGCGACCCGGAAGCCTCGGCGCCCTTTTCGTCACCTTCGGAACGGCGACGGCGCAGGTGCCAGACGACGAGGCCGACCACGACGGCCACGGCGATGATGATGGCGGCGTCGCGACCGAAGACCGCTTCGACCTTCTGGTAGGAGGCGCCGGCCAGGTAGCCGGCCGTGACCACGACCGAGCCCCACAGCATCCCGCCAAGGGCGTTGAAGGTCAGGAACGTTCGGTAGGTCATCGGCGAGCTGCCCGCCAGCGCCGGCATCACGGCGCGGAAGAAGGCCACCCAGCGACCGAGGAACACGGCCCATCCACCGCGTCGACGCAGGAACTCCTGCGCGTCCTCGATGCGCGACTGGTGCTTGCGCAGCATCTTGATCTTGAGGATGCGTGGCCCCAGCCGCCTCCCGACCTCGAACCCGACGCTGTCGCCGACGATCGCCGCAGCGATGACGACGGCGAGCACGGCCGGAAGGGAGACGTGGCCCCGGTTGGCGGCCACTCCCCCGAGGATGGCTATGGTCTCGCCCGGCAGCACGAAGCCGACGAACAGGGCGTCCTCTGCGAAGACGACCAGACCGACAACGACCAGCACCAGGGCGGCAGGTGCGGTGAGTACGGAGTTGACGAGGTTACCGAGCACGAGGGCCCACCCCCGGCTCGAGGACGTTCATGTGCCCAAGCATCGGTGACCCAGCTGAGAGCCGCCTGAGTGCCGACTGGATGGGCCCGCTCACGGTCGGGCTAGTTCAGACGGTCTCGTCCTCGGTCGTGATGAGCCAGTCACGCACCTCCGGCATGTCCTCGAGGTGCTCGATGATGTACTCGTGGTGGCGCTCGAGCTGCGACTCGCACCAGGCCTTGAGGTCGCTCGCCCCGGGCACCTGACGCCTCGAGTTGTTGATGGCGTCCATGACGAGGTGGTAGCGGTCGACCCCGTTGCGCACCACCATGTCGAAGGGCGTGGTCGTCGTGCCCTCCTCGCTGAAGCCCCGCACGTGGAACCGGTCGGCGTCGGGCCGGCCGTGCACCAGCTGGTGGATCGCGCCGTGGTAGCCGTGGAAGGCGAACACGACGTCGACCGTGTTGGTGAACAGCTCGGCGAAGCGCACGCCGTCCATACCGTGCGGGTGGTTGCGCGGACGCGCGAGCGCCATCAGGTCGACGACGTTGACGACCCGCACCCGCAGCTGGGGCAGCATCTCCTTGAGGATCTGCGCCGCCGCCACCGTCTCCATCGTCACGACGTCACCGGCGCACCCGAGCACGATGTCGGGGTCGGCCGAGCCGTCGTCGTTGCCCGCCCACTCCCAGGTGCCGGCTCCGACCGCGCAGTGCTTGATCGCCTCGTCCATCGTCAGCCACTGCGGTTGCGGCTGCTTGTCGATGACGATGAGGTTGACGTACGACGTCGAGCGGAAGCAGTGGTCGGCAACGGAGAGAAGGCAGTTCGCGTCTGGTGGCAGGTAGATGCGGGCCACGTCGCCGCGGGCGGTGAGCACGGTCTGGATCAGGCCGGGCCCCTGGTGGGAGAAGCCGTTGTGGTCGTTGCGCCAGGCCGTCGAGGTGAGCAGGATGTTCAGGCTGGGCACGCGCGCGCGCCACGGCAGGTGCCGGGACTCCTGGAGCCACTTGCTGTGCTGCACCGTCATCGACGCGCTCACCATGGCGAACGCCTCGTAGGTGGCGAACAGCCCGTGCCGCCCGGTGAGGTTGTAGCCCTCGAGCCAGCCGTGGCAGTTGTGCTCCGAGAGAACCTCCATCACCCGACCGTGGTGCGAGAGCAGCACGTCGCCCGGCTCGACCCGCTCGGCGGTCATGCGGTCGGAGACCTCGAACACGGCCCCGAGGCGGTTGCTGTTCGTCTCGTCGGGGCAGAACAGCCGGAACGACGTGGGGTTGCGCACGTAGAGCTCGCGCATCATCTCGCCGAGCGCGCGCGTCGACTCCGCCCGAACGCTGGCCGGGGCGGGCACGTCGCAGGCGAAGTCGCGGAAGTCGGGGATGTCGAGGGGTACGTGCAGCCCGTCACCGGCATCCGGCGAGCCGTGCAGGCGCACCCCGCCGTTGGCGTGCGGCGACGCGCTCATCCGCAGGTCGCCCGTCGGGTTCGCCGCGCGCACGAGCTCGACCGGCGCCCCCGACTCGTCGAAGAGCTCTTCGGGGCGGTACGTCTTCAGCCACGTGTCGAGCAGGGCGAGGTGCTCGGGGTTGCCCTTCACCTCCGAGAGCGGCACCTGGTGCGAGCGCCACGTACCGGTGACCTGCACCCCGTCGATCGTGTCGGGACCGGTCCACCCCTTGGGGGTGCGCAGCACGATGAGCGGCCAGCGAGGCCGAGGCCCCTCCCAGCCCTGCTCGCCGACAGCGCGCGCCTCGGCCTGGATCGCCCTGATCCGGGTGTAGGCGTCGGCCAGCACAGCGGCGAAGCGCTCGTGCATGCCCGGGACGTCGTCACCCTCGACCTCGAGCACGAGGTAGCCGTGGCCCTCGAGCAGGCCACGCACCTCGCCGGGGTCCTTGCGGCCCAGCACCGTCGGCCCGGCGATCTTGTACCCGTTGAGGTGCAGGATCGGCAGCACCGCCCCGTCGCGAGCCGGGTTGAGGAACGAGACCCCCTTCCACGAGCCCTCGAGCGGGCCGGTCTCGGCCTCGCCGTCGCCGACGACCGCGATGGCGAGCAGGTCGGGGTTGTCCATCACGGCGCCGAAGGCGTGCATGAGCACGTACCCGAGCTCGCCGCCCTCGTGGATCGAGCCGGGCGTCGTCACCGACACGTGGCTCGGGATGCCGCCGGGCGAGGAGAACTGACGGAAGAGCCGTTTGACGCCGGGCTCGTCCAGCGACACGTCGGGGTAGACCTCGCTGTAGGTGCCCTCGAGGTAGCCGGCGGCGACGAGCGCGGGCCCACCGTGGCCGGGACCGGTCAGGTAGATCGTCTCCTGCCCCGTGTGCCGGATCACGCGCGACACGTGCGTGTAGATGAACGACAGTCCGGGACTGGTGCCCCAGTGGCCGAGCAGCCTCGGCTTGATGTCGTCGGAGGTCAGCTCGCGTCGCAGCAGCGGGTTGTCCTGCAGGTAGATCTGACCGATGGTCAGGTAGTTGCTGGCGCGCCACCACGCGTCCATCGCCGCGATCTCGTCGGCGGTCGCAGCGGGCACGGAGGTCAGGTCGGATGCCGGTGTCGTCGTCACGGCCCCACTCTGGCCGAGTCGCCGCGCCGGGACAAGGGACACCGGGTGCCGTCGAACCGGCCCGCCCCGCTGACAACGGGGCGCGATGGCGGTTCTGCGAAAGGTCGCGAAGGGCTGCGAAGGGCTGCGAAGGGCCGAGCCACCGCGACACCCATCGGCTGCTCACGCGTGCAACGATGTTCGCGACCATCACGCCCGGCCGCCGCCGCCCGGCGCGCAACCCCCGAACACGCGAAGGAGCTCGGATGCAGCGCACAGCCGGACTGCTGGCCGACGGCCGCGAGATCATCTGGTTCGACGTCGACGGCTCGCCCCCTCGGTCGGCCGTCGACGATCCTCGTGACCTGCCCCAGACCATCGCCAGCTCGCAGATGCGCCTGGACGTGCTGACGCAGCAGTGGATCTCGATGGCGTCGCACCGGCAGAGCCGCACCTACATGCCGCCGGCCGACGAGTGCCCCCTGTGCCCGTCGCGCGACGGCCGACACACCGAGGTGCCTTCTGAGGAGTACCAGTCGGTGGCCTTCGAGAACCGGTTCCCGTCGTTCTCGACCCACGTCGAGGGCATCGAGTCGGTCGATGACGGCATCACCCAGCTGCGCCCCGGCATCGGTCGGTGCGAGGTCGTCTGCTTCACCTCTGACCACGACGGCTCGTTCGCCGGGCTGACACAGCAGCAGGCGCGCCTCGTCGTCGACGTCTGGGCTGACCGCACCACTGCCCTGTCGAGCTCCCCCGGGGTCGAGCAGGTCTTCCCGTTCGAGAACCGCGGCGCCGAGATCGGGGTGACCCTGCAGCATCCGCACGGTCAGATCTACGGCTACCCGTTCGTGCCGCCTCAGGCGCACGCCGAGCTGCGCAGCGCCCGCGAACACCTGGCCGAGACCGGTCGCAGCCTCTTCGGCGACATCATCCAGCGCGAGCTGCGCGATGAGGTGCGGGTGGTGGTCGACAGCGAGCACTGGGTCGCGTTCGTGCCGTTCGCCGCTCGCTGGCCCATGGAGGTGCACCTCTTCCCGCGGCGTCAGGTTCCCGACATCCCCGCGCTGGGCGACGCTGAGCGCGACGACTTCGCCCGGGTCTACCTCGACGTGCTCGGCCGGTTCGACCGGCTCTACTCCACGCCCATGCCGTACATCGCCGGCTGGCAGCAGGCGCCGGTGCACACCGACCGCGACCTGGCCTGGCTGCACCTCGAGCTGTTCTCGGTGCGCCGCGGTGAGGGGCGCCTGAAGTACCTCGCCGGGTCGGAGTCGGCGATGGGCGCCTTCGTCGGTGACGTGCTGCCCGAACAACAGGCTGAACGGTTGCGCCAGGTCTGACAAGCAGCTCTGACGGCTGGTCTGGTGGCCGGGCAGAGGAGCACCCGGTGACAAGCGGGCCGGTCTCCCGAACGAGACCGGCCCACCCCGACCGGAAGGGTCAGTGCTCGAAGGCGTCCTTGACGTTGCTTCCAGCGTCCTTGAGCTGCTCACCCCGCTGCTTGAGGTCAGCCTGGGCCTGGTCACCCTGGCCCTCGGCCTCCAGCTGCTCGTTGTCGGTGACCTTTCCGGTGGCTTCCTTGGCCTTCCCCTTGAGTTCTTCCCCGAGGTTCTTGGCCTTGTCCATAGCGCCCATGGCTGGGCTCCTTTCCTGGTCTGATCAGACACTGGGGACCTACCCCGCGTGTCCGGTTCGCTAACCTTCGAGGCGGTACGGGCTGTGACTCCCACCGGTCCACGGGCTCAGCAGACAGGCCACGAGACGGCCTCGTCTCGCGTCGGACCTGCCCTGTTTGCGACACTGGCCGCGTGACCTCTGCTGCGGGCGACCAGCCCGGCCTCGCCTCCGTGCGGACGACCCAGTCGATCAACCTGAGCCGGTTCGCCTACCTCTCGATCGCTGCGGCCGTGGTCACGATCACCCTCAAGGTCTGGGCGTGGCGCCTCACCGGGTCGGTCGGGCTGCTCTCGGATGCCGCGGAGTCGGTCGTCAACCTCGTCGCCGCCGTGGCCATGCTCATCGTGCTCCGCGTCGCGGCCAGGCCGGCCGACAAGAACCACCTCTTCGGTCACAGCAAGGCCGGTTACTTCTCAGCGGCTATCGAGGGGCAGCTGATCTTCGTGGCGGCCGTCGTCATCATGTGGACCGCCGTCGAGCGCTTCCTCAACCCGCGACCCATCGAGGACGTCGGGGTGGGCCTGGGCATCTCGGTCGTGGCGTCGGTCGTCAACGGGGTGGTCGGCATCCTGCTGATCCGCGCCGGCCGACGGTACCGCTCGCTGCCACTGACCGCCGACGGCAAACACCTGATGACCGACGTCTGGACCTCCGTCGGGGTCATCGTCGGCGTGCTGCTCGTCGCGCTGACCGGCATCCAGCGGCTCGACCCCGTCATCGCGTTCGCCGTCGGCCTCAACATCGTCTTCACCGGCTGGAAGCTGCTGCGCGCGTCGGTCGAGGGGCTGATGGACATCGCCATGACGAGGGAGGACAACGCGGTGATCGCCGACGTGCTCACCGGGTTCGTCTCCCCCGAGGTGCACTTCCACGCGCTGCGCACGCGCGAATCGGGGCACGACCGCTTTGCCGAGGTGCACGTGCTCGTGCCGGGCGCGTGGTCGGTGCAGCAGGGGCACGACCTCGTCGAGGAGGTGGAGGCTGCCGTTTCGGTGCGCTTCCCCGACGTTGTGCTGACCTGCCACCTGGAGCCGTCCGAAGACCCGCGCGCCTACGGTGACTACACCGCCGAGTTCCCGGTGCCCACCCACGACGACATCCTCACGGCCCACCAGAGCAGCCCCGACCTGGCGCGTGGCGACGGTTCTGAGCCGACGTGACGGGGTCGCCACCGATGAGCCCCCAGCACGTCGTCGTCGACTCACCCATCGGTGCGCTCACCGTCGTCGCCGACGATGGCGCCATCACCCACCTGCTCATGGATGCCGCTGCGCACCGCCCTGACGACCCCGCGCTCTTCGGCTCGCTGGGCGACCTCGTCACTGAGCCGTTCGCGTCGGCCGCCACCCAGCTCATGGAGTACTTCGCGGGCGAGCGCACGACCTTCGACCTGCCGTTGGCACCGCGCGGCAACGACTTCCAGCAACAGGTGTGGGGCCGGCTGCTCGAGATCCCCTACGGCGAGACGCGCAGCTACGGCGAGCTGGCTCGTGCGCTCGGCGGCCCCGGCCTGGCCCAGGCGGTCGGGTCGGCGAACGGGCGCAACCCGATCGCCGTGGTCATCCCCTGTCACCGCGTCATCGGCGCCGACGGGTCCCTGGTCGGCTACGCGGGAGGGCTGGACCGCAAACGCTTGCTGCTGAAGCTGGAGGAGTCGCCTCCGCTGGCGGCCGGTCGGCTCTTCTGACCCCGAGCTCTTCTGAACCTCGAGTGGCTGGGGCTGCCCGACGCCATCAGTCGGCCACCTGGAGGATGCACGCGGTGCCGACGTCGACGAAGCCAACCCGCCGGTAGATCCCCGCTGCGGCATCCGACCCGGCCGAGAGAAAGACGAGCTCGACGCCACGGTCCCGGCAGGCGCTGACGAGCGATCGGGTGATGGCGGTGCCGTGCCCGCGGTGCCGGTGGCCGGGCGGCACGGCGATCCCCATCAGCTCGGCGACGTTGTCACGCGGCGCGGCCGACCCGGCGCCGCACAGCCGGCTGCCCTCGAACGAGGCGACCACGACGAGGTCACCGCGTTCGATGAGCTGCGGCTGGATGCCGGTGTCGCCCGGCTCGACATCGTCGACCCCGTGGAAGCCGGCCGACACCGCCCCGACGGCGAGCGCGAGGTGCGGCTCGGTCGGGTGCAGGGTGCGGGCCCGCGGGTCGGGCTCCACCTCGCCCAGGGTGGTCAGCGCGAGCAACGGGTAGCGCTGCGGCCGGTAGCCGGCGGCCACCACGGCGGGCAGCAGCTCGGGCGACATCTGCTCCACCCACTCGATGGCTCGGGGAACGCCGAGCTGCTGCTGGCGCGCCAGAACCCGCTCGACGTCAGCCGCCGCGAACCGGCGCGACCCGCCCTGCTCGGGGCGGGCGTAGAACTGCCAGCCGGTGCCCGCGTCAGCGACGAAGATCGTGAACGGCCCGCATGGTTCCGCGCTCGCCGAGGCGCGCGGCACCACGTCGTAGTAGCGCTCGATGCGGTCGAGCCGGTGGTCGTGGATGGTGCGCACGTCGTCACCATGACACCGCCCCGCCCGGCGGCGCCATCGAGTTTTCAGGCGTCAGTGAAGTGCCCGTCGCTCAGTGGACAGCACTGACGGCCGGCCCCGCTCGCTGACGGGTGTGCCATCCGACGTTTCGGGGTGGGACGTTCGAGGCGTGGGATGCTGGCCCGACCGAAAACCTCACCTCACACTTTCGCGGGGCGGAGCGTTCACAGATCATGAAGCATCCGTTCGACCAGGCTGTCACCGAGCACGGCGCCGTCGTGCTGCGCGTGTGCCGCGCCGTGCTCGGGCCGGTCGAGGCCGACGACGCGTGGTCGGAGACGTTCCTGTCGGCCCTGCGGGCCTGGCCCGACCTGCCCGACGACGCCAACGTGCGAGCCTGGCTCGTCACCGTCGCGCACCGCAAGGCCATCGACCTACGACGGGCGCAGGCGCGGGGTGCGGTGCCGGTCGAGTCCCTTCCCGACCGCCCGTCCCGACCCGACGAGCAGCCCGAAGCGGCGCTGCCCGACGCCGAGCTCTGGGCTGCGCTCGCTGCCCTGCCGACGAAGCAGCGCCAGTGCGTCGCCTACCACCACGTAGCCGGTCTCCCTCACGCCCAGGTCGCCGCCATCGTCGGGGGAACGGCCGCCGCCTCGCGACGGTCGTCCGCCGACGGGATCGCCACCCTCCGCCGCACCTATCTCACCGAGGAAGTGAGCACCTATGTCTGACAACATGATTGAACAACTCAGCGTGACCCGCCCCAACGACGCCGGCGCCGTGGCCACCCTGAGCGAGAGGCTGGCCGGGGCGGCATCCGCCCAGGGCCTGGTCGACGTGGCGTTCCGCACCGTCGAGACGCCGGTGGGGGCACTGCTCCTGGCGGCGACGGAGGCCGGAGTCGTACGGGTCGCGTACCCGGCCGAGGGCCACGAGGCCGTGCTCGAGTCGTTGAGCGTGGCGATCGGCTCGCGGGTGCTGCGCGACACCAGGCGGTTCGACGACCTGTGTCGCCAGCTCGACGGCTACTTCGCGGGGCAGCGACGCCACTTCGAGGTACCGCTCGACCTGCGACTGGCCCACGGGTTCCGCCTCGAGGTGCTGGCGCACCTGCGCACCATCCCCTACGGCGCCACCGAGACGTATGCGGCCGCGGCCGCGGCATCCGGTCGACCGACGGCGGTGCGCGCCGTGGGCACCGCCTGCGCCACCAACCCGCTGCCGCTGCTCGTTCCGTGTCACCGGGTCGTGCGCTCCGACGGCACGATGGGTGGCTACCTCGGCGGGCTCCAGGCGAAACGGCTCCTGCTCGACCTCGAGGCAGCGGCATGACGGCTCCCTCCGGCCGGCCGCGGGTCGGGCGATGAGCTGGCCGGTCGAGCGCACCCGTGAGGTCTACGCCAACCGCTGGATCACGGTTCGCGAAGACCAGGTGCGGCGGCCCGACGGGTCGGAAGGCCTCTACGGCGTGGTCACCGTGCGATCCCCGGCCGTGTTCGTCGTCGCCCTGACCGAAGCCGACGAGGTGCTCCTCGTCACCGTCGACCGGCACACGGTCGGGCCCTCGGTCGAGGTTCCGGCAGGAGGCACCGACGGCGAGGACCCGCTGGTGGCCGCCCGCCGCGAGCTCGCCGAGGAGACCGGGATGGCCGCACGCACGTGGCGCCGGGTCGGCATGATGACGGCCCTCAACGGCATCTGCGAGGCGGAGGAGCTCGTCTTCCTCGCCACCGACCTCGAGCCCGCCGAGGGGCACGATGCGGCGACCCTGGTCGAGGAGGGCATCAGCGCGGTTCGGCGGGTGCCGTTGCGCGACGTGCTCGCCATGGTGGCCTCCGGCGAGATCACCGACGGTGAGACCCAGGCCGCGCTGCTGCACGCCCTGATCGCCCTGGGCCGCGTCCAGTAGCCCCCTCCAGTCGAGTGGCCACTTTCGTACAGTCCGGTCCGTACCGAACTGGCCACTCGACTGACTTCTCCAGTCGAGTTGCCACTTTGGTACCGGTCGAGTGGTCACTTTCTTACCGGTCGGGATGCAACGGATCTGCCGTGTCGTGTGTCAATGAGGGTGTACGGGTTACGCCGAGAGCACCGGAGAGTCGATGAGACGCAGAGACGAGAGCGCCTTCCAGGCCTTCGTCGTCGAGCGCCAGACCATGCTGCGCCGACGCGCCTTTCTGCTCTGCGGCAACTGGGCCGACGGCGACGAGCTGGTCCAGGAGGCGCTGGCCCGCGTCTACGTCGCCTGGCCGCGGATCGCGACCGGCGCCGAAACCGCCTACACGAGACGAACGATGATGAACCTCTTCCTCAACGACCAGCGCAAACGGCGCCGCGAGGTGCTGACCGACGAGCCCCCCGAGCCGGCTACGACCCCGCGTGACCACGACCTGGCCCTGACACTGACCGCGTTGCTCGACGACCTGCCCGAGAAGCAGCGTGCCGTGCTCGTGCTGCGCTTCTGGGAGGACCTGACGGTGCCGCAGATCTCCGAGTGCACCGGGGTGGCCGAGGGCACGATCAAGAGCCAGATCTCCCGCGCCCTGCACGCCCTGCGGGACCGGCTGGCAGAGCCGCCGCGGGGTGGGGCGGAGGTGGTGACGTGAGCACGCGAGGCGATGACGATCGAGCCGACCGGGCCGGGGGAGACCACGAACCGCCCGAGCCGCACGACAACGAGCAGCACGACAACGAGCAGCAGGACAAGGACATCGCCATGGACACCGAGACGAGCGAGCAACAGCTCAGAGAGGCACTGGGAGCCGTGAACGACCTGCAACCTCCCCGCGACGACCTCTTCGCGGTTCGGGCCCTCAACCGGGGCCGGGCCCGTACCGCGCGCCGCCGTTCAGTGCTGCTCGGAGCCGCCGCCGCCGTGATTGTCGTCGGCGGGGTCGGCGGGGTGTGGACCCTGGCACAGAACGGCAGCACGTCGACTACCTCGATGGCGGCCGGTGCTCCCGCACCGGACCCGTACGGCGCCGGGGCGGGCGGTTCAGGCCAGGCGGAGGTGGCTCCGGGCGCCACATCGCGGGCCCAGCCACCACCCGCCGTGGGCTCAGACCCGAAGGGAACAGACAACCTCGGCCTCGGAGACCGGTCGTCGGCCGCCCGCGACACCAGCCAATGGCTGCAGGGGCCGATGACGTCCCAACGCCTGGCCTTCGACGCCATTGCGGTTACCCTTGCCGCACGCTGGCCCGAGGTCTTCTCCGGCGCGTATGCCGCTGACGCCTCGAACACGCGCGTCGTCGTCGCGCTCGTGCGCCCAGACCCCCAGCTCGAGTCGTTCATCACCGGCTCGATGCCTGCCGCGAGCGACGTTCGGTTCGTCACGGCGGCGAACTCTCTCGCGGCCAAGCAGAAGGTTGCCTCCGAGATCGCGGCCACCGCCGGGCCCCTGCGCAGCGAAGGCGTCAATGTGACCGGCATCCGTCTCGACGGGCGTACCGACCGGGTCGTCGTGACGACCGCGACGGGGTCTACGCCGGGAGTACTCGAACAGCGTTACGGCGCAACGATCGTCAAGGTTGAGGTCGTAGCGGTGACGCCCCCGGTGAAGCTGCCCGACGGCAGCACCCCCCCGCCTCTGCAACGCTGAAAGTCTCATCGGTCGATGGCCCTCGATCTGAACCAAAGTGGCCACTCGACGGGGCTTGGGCCAGACGCTACGGGACTGTGAGCCGGCGCGGATAGGCTGACCGGCATGGAGCAGCCCCCCGTTCCCGAGGCCCCGATGAGCCCCATCGAGGCCCTGCGGCGCATCTGTTTCCTGCTCGAGCGCGGACGCGAGAGCAGCTACCGCGTCGACGCCTTCCGCAAGGCCAGCGACGCGATCACGCTCATCAGCGACGACGAGCTGAGCGAACGCGTCAAGGCTGGAACCCTCAAGCAGATCAAGGGAATCGGCGACTCGAGCGCCGCGATCATCGGGCAGGCGGTCCGCGGCGAGATGCCGAGGTACTTGGCCGAGACCGAGCAGAAGCACGGCGGCCCGCTCACCACCGATGGCGCCGAGCTGTACGCCGCCCTGCGCGGTGACCTGCACGCCCACTCGAACTGGAGCGACGGCGGCAGCCCCATCGAGGAGATGGTGCTGGCCGCCGTGCAGCTCGGGCAGGAGTGGATGGCCCTGACCGACCACTCCCCCCGGCTGAAGATCGCGAACGGGCTCTCCCGCGAGCGCCTCACCGACCAGCTCAAACGGGTCGAGGCGATCAACGTCAGCGTCGGCGACTCGTTCACCCTGCTCAAGGGCATCGAGGTCGACATCAACCTCGACGGCACCCTCGACCAGGACGACGACATGCTGGCCCAGCTCGACGTGGTGACCGCCTCGATCCACTCGAAGCTGCGCCAGCCCGCCTTCGAGATGACCCCCCGCATGCTGGCCGCGGTGCGGCATCCGCGCACCAACGTGCTCGCACACTGCACCGGCCGGCTCGTCACGGGGGGTCGGGGCACGCGGCCACCGTCGGCCTTCGACGCCGAGAAGGTGTTCACGGCGTGCCTCGAGAACGACGTCGCGGTCGAGATCAACTCGCGCCCCGAGCGCCAGGACCCGCCCGACGAGCTGATCGTGCTCGCCCGCGACCTCGGCTGCCTCTTCACCATCGACTCCGACGCCCACGCCCCCGGTCAGCTCGACATGAAGAGCCTCGGCTGCGCGCGGGCCGAGCAGCACGGCATCCCCGCCGAGCGCATCGTCACGACGTGGCCGGTCGATGACGTTCTGGCCTGGGCCGGCCGCTGATTTGGAGCAGGCCCCGATCTGCGGCTATGGTTTCGCTCGTCCCAAACGGATAGGTCGGGTTCACGTCCCCATCGTCTAGCGGCCTAGGACTCCGCCCTTTCACGGCGGCAGCACGGGTTCGAATCCCGTTGGGGATACGCGTTACAGTTTCACCAGCACGATCAGCACCACCAGTAAGGCCCCGTAGCGCAGTTGGTTAGCGCGCCGCCCTGTCACGGCGGAGGTCGCCGGTTCGAGCCCGGTCGGGGTCGCTTCAGCAAAGCGCCGCTCCTCAACGAGGAGCGGCGCTTTGGCTTCGCGGTCACCAGCACCAGCGCCTGCCCGGATGCCGCTCAACCGCGACCCCGCCACGCCTGCGACGCCTGCGCGTTCGACACCTGCTTGGTCTCAGAGGTGCCAACCGCGCGACAGGCTGTGCGCTTGACACCTCCCCAGCGCCACAGGTGCCAACCGCACAACTGGGGATCAGGCCGGGCGACGTGCGGACGAACGATGAGCGCGCACGACCTGGTTGAGGAACGCGTTCGGGTCGAGGCGCAGACCGAGAACGGGGATCCGCAGCACTCGCTCTGCGCCGAGCATCACCTCGTTCTGGCGCAGTGCATCGGCCACGGTGTTCAAGGCCAAGGCGTGGTGTCCGCCATCGATCTCGATGACGAGGCCGATGTCGGTCCAGGCCACATCGAGGTAGACCCGGCCGTCGGGCAGTGACCGAACGGACTGCCGGTCGGGCTCGGGCAGGCCACGAGCCCGGCAGAGCGTCGCGAAGTCGAGCTCGCCCAACGAGTGCGCACCATCGCAGACGTCACGTACGACCCCATTGATCAGCGCTCGTCGAGGTGACCGACCGACGGTCTTCCAGGTCTCGAGCAGCACCGCGGGCGATACGAGTCGCTGCTGAACGACCAGGCAGAGCAGCAGAGTGGCTTGACGGTCGGTGCGGGCCCACTGAGCAGCATGGATGGCGGCGTGTTCTGCCCGCACTCGTGGCACGCCGACGGCGATGGTGGCCGGCCCACTCATTCGCTGGTGCCGCCGCACCCCTGGCACCGAGTGCCGCCGGTTGCCGGCCGGTAGGGAGACGTCGATCGCATCGGCCAGGTAGCCGGTGAGACCCGAGACCATCAGCGCGGCCGCTCCGTCGAGCGCCGCGCCCGCACCGGTCTCCCAGACGGCGCGCCACCACAGGGCCTCCCCACGTGGCGCCGAGGTGCCGATGACCACCGTGTGCCGACCGGCTCGCCGCCATCGGCCGGCGTCGACCTCAGACGCAACGTCGTGCCTTGACAGGCCAGCCGCACGCAGGTCGGCTCGATGAGCGACCCCGGAGTGGAGGGCCGCCACCTCGGCTCCGATCCGGGCTCGCTCCTCCCGGCTGCGGCGCACGCTTCTGGCGGGCATAAAGGCAGCCTGCCGCAGCGCCGACCCGGCCGCTCGCCTTGTGCACAGGGGCCGTTGCGCGTTTGGCACCCTCGAAGCCAAACAGGTGCCGAACGCGCGACTGGCTGTGCGCCTGACACCTCTGGCGATTGGGGAGTGCCAGCCGCACAGCGGTTCGCAGCCCAGCGGCATCCGGGATACCGGTGGGCGTCAGCGGTGGCCGGCGCGCAGCACGAGCTCGAGCTCGAACCGGGTCTCAGGGTCATCGAGCGCCGCCCCGAAGAGGTCGCGCAGCTGACCCACGCGGTAGCCGACGGTCTGGGGGTGCACGAACAGCTCCTCGGCGATCGGGGCCCGCGCGCCCTGATGACGCAGCCACGACAACAACGTCTCGGCCAGTCGCTCGCGAACGGCCGGCCGCAACGCGTCGAACGGGGTGAGCAGCTTGCGGGCAAGGTCGTCGGTGGCCAGCGGCTCGGCGCGCACGATGAGCTCGGCCAGGTGCTCGTCGACCCACACGGGCGGGGCGCCCGGCCCCGACTCGACCGGCGCCGACAGCCCGCGACCGGCCGCCGACGCCGCCAGCTGCAGCGACTCCGACGCCTCCTGCCACGACCGGGTCGAGCCGATGATGGCCCGGCGACCGGCGAGCGCACGCTCGATCGCCGCGCGCTGAGCGGGCCGGCCGGCAAAGGGCAGCACGACCACGACGTCGGTGCCACGCTCGCTCACCAGCGCCTCCGCCCCAAGGGCAGCCCGCAGGCCATCGACGCGCGGAAACGGCACCACCGCGACCACGACGGTGTCGGGCAACGTCCAGCCGATGGCCGCCGCCGCCCGGGTCACGGCCCCGTCGCTCGAGTCACCGCGCAGGAGCATCTCGACGAGCTCGCCCCGCAACCGCTGCTGCTCGCCGGCGCGTTCAGACTGCTCGTGGGCATAGCCCTGGGCGCTCGCGGCCGACAGCTCGTCGATGTAGGCGAAGAGCGACTCGCCGAGGGCGAGCAGCACGTCGGGGGCCATCTGCGACACGTCGACGGTGCGCGAGATGGCCCGGAAAGTGACCCGGGCGCCGTAGCGGTAGGCCGCGAGCAGCGACTCGAGGCTGCGACCCGACCGCACCTCGCCCCGGCCGAGCCCCTCGTAGACCCACTTGCCGTCGTCGGACAGGGCCGGCAACCGGGTTCCGGGCAGGTCGAGGAAGCGGTTGAGGGCAATCTGTACACCCCGCCTGACCCCCTTCCCGAAGCGGCCCTCCATAGGCATCGCGTAGACCGGCACGTCCAGCGGGATACCCTTGATGATGGCCTCGACGATCTCGCCGACCACGGGCCGGATTTGCTGGCTGACTTCGGTTGGCAGGTACAACCATGGCGGGTCAGACGTGGTCTGCGCCACAATCCTCACCACCTTCTTATCGCCACGCGACAGTTTCTCACCTGAAACAGTACCCGAGGCCGCAAGACGTCAGGGCCCGTCAGGGTGGATGATTAGGTATGCCCCAGATCCGTGCCCTGCGACGCGTCGCTTCACTGCTGACGACACCGCTGGCCCCGGAAGACTTCATCCGCCTGGTCAACCCCCTCAGCTCCACCCGCCAGCTGCGCGGCATCGTCACGAAAGTGACCCGTGAGACGGCCGACTCGACGACCATCGCCTTCCGCCCCGGCAAGGGCTGGAACGCCCACGCCGCCGGGCAGTGGGCCCGCATCGGGGTCGAGATCAACGGCGTGCGGCAGTGGCGCAGCTACTCCCTCTCGGCCGCGGCAGGCCATGACCCGGCCATCACGGTCACCGCGATCGGTTACGTCTCGACGGCCCTGGCCCGCGACACCAAGGTCGGAGACGTGCTGTTCCTCGACTCCCCGCAGGGCGACTTCGTGCTCCCCGTGCACCCCCGCCCCCTGCTCATGCTCACCGCGGGCAGCGGGCTCACGCCGGTCATGTCGATGGTTCGCACCCTCGTGCCGCGCCGCCAAGACGCCGACGTCGTGCTCATCCACTCGGCCCGCAGCCCCGACGAGGCCCTGTTCCACGACGAGCTGCTCGAGCTCGCCGACCAGTTCCCCGGCTTGAAGGTGCAGCACTGGTACACCCGCGACACGGGCGCCGACGCCGACAACCCGACGAACACCACGCCTCGCCGCCTCGACCTCACCGACACCACCGACCTCGAGAGCCTCTGTCCCGACTGGCGTGACCGCGCGGCTTACGCCTGCGGCCCCGCCGACTTCCTCGACGCTGCCTCCGAGCTGTGGGAGCGCGACGGCGACGACGCCACCCACGCGAACCTGACCATCGAACGTTTTGCTCCCGTACTGCTCCCCGGAACCGGGGGCGAGGGTGGGATCGTTACCTTTGAGAAGTCCGACAAAGAGGTGGAGGTCGATGGTGACGTCCCCCTGCTCGACGCCGGTGAAGACTGCGGCGTCGTGATGCCGAGCGGATGCCGCATGGGCATCTGCCGAAGCTGCCTGATCCCGCTCGTGGCCGGAAAGGTGCGCGACCTGCGCACCGGCGAGGTTCACGGCGAGGAGGGCGAACTCATTCAGACCTGTGTCAATGCCGCCGCCGGACCCGTCCACCTGGACATCTAGGAAGGAACCCCCATATGCCCACCTTGGTTCACAAGTCAGCCCCGACCGCGACTCCGGTCCCTTCGCCCTCTGGGACGCACGCGACCCAGCCGGGCCAGCCGACCCCGGCCCAGCCCGGCGGCATCCGACCGCGTAAGCCGATCCTGGCGGCCTCGGGCGCCCCCGCGCTGCGCCCCGCCGCTGCGCGCCACCTCTCTGATGAGCAGGTCACGCAGCTCGGCGTCGAGCTCGACACCCTGCGCGACGCCATCATCGCCACCCGCGGGGCGAAGGATGCCGCGTACATCCGTCGCGTCATCCGCGCCCAGCGCACCCTCGAGGTCGCCGGCCGCGCCACCTTGATGCTGTCGAAGAAGAAGACCGCCTTCGTCGCCGGCACCGCGATGCTCTCGGTCGCCAAGATCCTCGAGAACATGGAGATCGGGCACAACGTGCTGCACGGCCAGTGGGACTGGATGCGCGACCCCGACATCCACTCGACCACCTGGGAGT
>JBDTVJ010000008.1:0-43035 GCA_040007275.1 Terracoccus sp. | reverse complement strand
CGACCGTACGGTGAGGGTCATCTCGACGCCGCCCGGCGGCACCCGGTGCAACCCGACGAGGACCCGCCACACGCCGGCCTCGACCGGCACCGGGAGATAGCCCGGCGTCGACCACCCCTCCGACACGACGAACCGGTGTCGGGCCCCACCCGACCAGCCGACATAGCCGGCCGGGCCCTCGAGTCCGAGGTCGAGCACCGCCCCGGCCTCAGCGGCATACGTCAGCTCAACCTCGAGCGCGGCGCACCCGGCGGGGACGTCGACCGCCAACTCGCGGATCTGCTGATCGGCGCGGTCGTTGGGCCCCCAACGCCGGCTGACGGCCGCCAATCTCCTGCCGCTCACGGACGCAACAGCTCGCCCTGGGCGTCGTAGACGAGGATGCGGCCGGGCACGGGTGCCACGTGCACGCTGGCCCCCACGTCGACCTCCTCGCCCTCGGGCACCACGGCCTGCACCCGTTGGTCGTCGTCGGTGCGGGCGGTGACGAGCACGCTGGCGCCGAGGTTCTCCAGGGTCTCGACCGTTCCCGTGAAACGGAGCGGACCGTCGCCGTCGACCCGGGCGTACTCGGGCCGGAACGCCACCGTGACCTCGCCGTCGTCGACGGAGCCGGCCGACCAGGCGGCCAGGCCATCAGCGGCCTCGTGATCCACGGATGCGCTGCCGACCCGGAGCGTTCCGCCGCGCAGCACGCCCGGAAGGAGGTTCATCGGGGTCGACCCGATGAAGTTGGCCACGAACGTGTTGGACGGGCTACGGAAGATCTCTGAGGGGGTGCCGAGCTGGCGGATGCGTCCCTTCTCCATGACGGCGATCTGGTCGGCCATCGCCAGGGCCTCGCTCTGGTCGTGCGTGACGAACACGGTGGTCACACCGAGCTCGCGCTGAAGGCGCTTGAGAAAGCTGCGTGCCTCCAGCCGCAGTCGGGCGTCGAGGTTCGACAGCGGCTCGTCGAGCAGGAACACCGACGGCTGGCAGGCCATCGCTCGGGCCAGGGCCACCCGTTGCTGCTGGCCACCCGACAGCTCGGCGGGGCGGCGATCCATCAGGGCCTCGAGTCCCAGGGCTGCGCCGGTCTCCTTCGCCTTGAGCGTGCGTTCTGCGCGGCCGGTCTTCTTGATGCGCAAGGGATACGCGATGTTCTCGTTGACGCTCATGTGCGGGAAGAGTGCGTAGTCCTGGAAGACCATGGCGACGTTGCGGTCACCGGGAGACAGGACGGTGACGTCACGCTCGCCGATGTGGATGGTTCCGGCTGTGGCGGCCTCGAGGCCGGCTATCGTGCGCAGCAGGGTTGTCTTGCCGCACCCCGACGGACCGAGCAAGGCGAAGAACGAGCTGTCTGCGATCGTCAGGTCGAGCCCGTCGATGGCGGTCACGCCCCCCGGGTAGACCTTGGTGAGACCGTCGATGTGGATGCTGGCCATCAGCTCTTGATGCCTCCGTGGAACCTGAAGCCGTAGCGGCGGTTGACGAACAGGTAGAGCGCGACCACCGGTAGCGCGTAGACGAGCGAAAACGCCGAGATGAGAGGGAGGTTCGCCTGTCCGCCCTCGGAGTAGAAGGTGTACATCACGACGCCGGCGGGGATCTTGGCGGGGTCGCGCAGCAGGATGTAGGAGATGAGGAAGTCGCTCCACACGTTGACGAGCGTCCACACCGCGATGGTGGCCAGACCCGGCCGAACGATGGGCAGCATGACGTGACGCAGCACCTGCATCGAGCTGGCCCCGAACACTCGCGCGCTCTCCTCGTACGACTTCGGCGTGGCGTCCATGAAGTCCTTGAGGATGAAGATCGCGGCCGGCAGCAGGCCGCCGATGAACACGAGGATGACACCGGACCGGTCGTCGATGAGGTTCAGCTGGAACATCAGCTGGAAGATCGGCACCATGGCCGCGGTGCCGGTGACGATCGAGCTGAGCAGCAGCAGGCCGTAGAGCAGTGCGTTGCGCCCTGGAATACGCACGCGCGACAGCGAGTAGGCCGCCAGGGCGGCGAGGAGGGTCACCCCGATCATCGACCCGCCCGCGAGGATGACCGAGTTCTTGAGCGACGAGAACGCGTACGGGTTCTCGGCCAGGCGCTGGAAGTTCTCGAGCGTCCAGTCAGGCCACGACACGGTCAGGCCGGGTCGGCGGTCGAAGGGCGCCGTCACGAGCCAGAGCAACGGCAGCGCCCAGAACGCAGTGGCGAGACCGAGGAAGGCGGTCAGCACCAGGCGGCGCAGCACGGCGCGGATCGTCATCGCCGCTCCCGGAGCAGGCGCACGTAGAACAGGGCGATGACGAGGTTGATGAAGAGCATGATGAATGAGATGGCCGAGCCGTAGCCGAGCTGGCCGCCGTAGAGGGCCTCGTTGTAGATGAAGACCGGGAGCACCTCGCTCGCGTGGTTGGGCCCGCCGGCGGTGAGCAGGTAGGGCGAGAAGTCGTTGAAGGTCCACAGGCTGATGAGCAGCGTGTTGGTCAGCACGTGTCCGCGGATGTGCGGCACGACGACGTCGCGCAGCTGCGCGAAGGTGCCCGCACCGGAGAGCCGCGCGGCCTCGAGCTGGCTCGGGGGAACCGCACCCAGCGCCGCCGAGAAGAGCAGCATCGAGAAGGCCGTACCGCGCCAGGTGTTGAAGACGATGATCGACAGCATGGGGTGGGCCAGCAGCCAGTCGGTGCCCCCGGTGTGCAGGATCGCGTTGAGGGTGCCGTCGTCGCGTGAGAGGTAGGCGACCCAGAGGAACGCGACGATCGAGCTCGGCAGGATCCAGGCCAGCAGCACGAGCGTCTGCACGATCGTGCGCACCATCTTCGGCACCGCGCGCAGCGTCCAGGCCAGGGCGAAGCCCGCGCAGGTCTGCCCGACGATGGCCGACCCGAAGACGAACACGAGGGTCAGCCACAGCGCATTGCGGAACGCCGGGTCGACGAGCGCGGCGCGGTAGTTCTCGAGGCCGACGAACTGCGGGTTGGCCGCCTGGATGCCGGTCAGCCGGTAGTCGGTGACGCCGAGGTAGACGGTCCAGAGGGCCGGGATGACAAGGAAGGCCGTGATGAGGATCATGGCCGGCAGAACCAGCAGTATGGCGCGCCGGCGCCCCAGCCCAGCGGCGTCGATCGTCGCCGTGCTCACCCGGTGCCCACCTCCCCCCTGTGAGGTGGGAACCGGGGAGTTCTCACGATGCCGAAACCTGGTCGGCACCCACGGCCTTCTCGACCGCAGCTTGGTACGCCTTCGCGGCGTCGTCGACGCTCTTGCCCGACACGATGTCGGCCGTGGCCTGCTGCAGGGCCTGCGAGACCTGCGGGTAGACCGCGAGGCCCGGCCGGTAGTGCGTCACGGGGAGCACCTTCTCAGAGATGAACGACAGGAGCGGGTCGGTCGAGAGCACCTCGGTGTTGACGTCCTGGCGGGCGGTGATGCGCGCCGTCCCTCCGAGCAGGGCCTTGATGGCATCGGCCGAGCCGAGGAACTGCAGCAGCTCCCAGGCCTGCTGGGGGTACTTCGTGTTGGGGTTGAGGAAGTACCCGCCGCCGCCTGACATCGACACGGTGTCGGTGCCCCCGATGCCGGTGCCGGGTTGCTGGGACGGGATGGCCGCCCAGCCCACGTCGGAGTCACGCGTGGCCATGGCGGCATCCCCGTTCTTGGGGTTGATCACCGAGCGCCAGAAGTAGTCGCCTTCGAGCAGGACGCCGATCTTGCCCTGGGCGAAGGCGGCGAACGACTCGTCGCGGCCCTTGGCGGCCTGCTGGAAGTCGGTGTTCTCCAGGCCCTGTTTGACCAGCGTCTGGTACAAGGTCAGCACGTCGCGCACGGCCTTGGTGTTGCCCTGCCACTTGTTGCCGGAGTAGATCTCGGTGCCGGCTCCGGCCAGCAGGGGCAGCACCCCCTGCATCGTCGTGGCCTCGCCCATCGCGGTGCCGGCGTTGATCTGGACAGGGTCGACGCCGGGTAGCGACTTGAGCTTGGCGCCGGCGTCGAGGATGTCCTGCCACGACTTCGGCTGCCAGTCGGTGGGAAGGCCGGCCTTCGCGAACAGCTTCTTGTTGAAGTAGAGCACGCGTCCGTCGGTGCCCGACGGGATGCCGTACGTCTTGCCCTCGAAGGAGGAGTTGGCCTGCACGGCCTTGGGGATCTGCGACCAGCCCTCCCACGTGGTGACGTCGGAGCCCACGACCTCGCTCAGCGGCTTGATGTACCCGGCCTGGGCGAACTCACCGACCCAGATGCCGTCGAGCGCGACGATGTCGGCGCCGGACTTGCTCTTGAGGTCGAGGGCCAGCTTGGTCTTGTACTGCTCGTCGTCAACGCCGGACGGCTGGAACGTGAGCGTCACGTTGACGCCCTTGGCCTTCTGCGCCTTGGTGAAGTTCGGGATGACGTAGTTCTTGTACCAGTCGGCCTCGTCGGCGTTCTTGCCCCCGGCGATGGAGTTGGAGGTGATGGCGAGCGTCACCTCCTTGGCGTTCGCGTTCTGGGTCGGGCTGGCCGCAGAACCACTACTGCGGTCGCAGGCCGCGAACGTGGTGACGGCGAGCGTGGCACTGAGGGCCAGCGCGAGACCGCGACGGCGATGTGGGTGACGCGCGGAATGCTGCGACGGGTGGTGGCTGGCTGGGGCGTTCATGCGGTGGCCTCCTCGGTCACTGGTGGGATGTGGGTGGGGTGTGGGTGAGGGTCAGGCGGGAGCCGGCCGGTCAGGCCAGGAGCACCTCCGTGCCCCGCGTTCGCGCGGTCTCGAGGATTCTGTGGTCGGCGAGGTCGGTGGTGACCAGCACGGAGACGGATTCGAGACCGCACACGCGGATCGACCCCTGACCGGGGAACTTGCTGTGGTCGGCGAGCAGCACGACTCGCTCGGCGGCCTGGATGAGGCCCCGTTTAGTGGGCACCTCGACCGACGTCGTGTCGAGCACCCAGCCGTTCGCGTCGACGCCGCTCGTGCCGAGGAAGACGGTCGTGGCGTGGACCTGGCGCAGCGCGTCCTCGGTGAGCAGGCCGACGAGGGAGTGGTAGCGACGGCGCAACAACCCTCCGAGCACGATCACGTCGGTGGTCGGGTCGCTGCGCAGCTCGTCGAGCACGGCGAGGCTGGGGGTGATGACGGTGACCGCGCGCCCCCGTAGCTCGCGGGCCAGAGCGCCGGTGGTCGTGCCGATGTCGAGCAGCACGGTGTCGCCGTCGCGCACGAGATGAGCGGCCCGCCGGGCGATGGCCAGCTTCTCGATGGCTGCGTCGTCGGCCACCTCGTCGTAGGGCCGGTCGACCTCGGGCTCGCTCGACGGCAGGGGGGCGGCGCCCCCGTGGACCCGCCGCACGACGCCGGCGTGGGCCAGCTCGGTCAGGTCTCGGCGGATCGTGGCCGAGCTCACGCCGAACCGATCCACGAGGGACGCGACCGTGACGGCCCCACTCTTGACCTCGTCGACAATCGCACGATGCCTCGTATAGCGCACACTCCTACACTGGCACAGGAGTGAGCGAAACTGCGCGAAAGTGAGCGGGTTTCTCAGGACGTCTCGATGCCCCAGAGGGGTCTCCCCACGAGGGGGCACGGTCTGCCCCTGTGTCAGCCTCCGGCGCTGCGACGCTGACGGTCAGGCGACAAGCGGCGCGGCCTCGGCGTCGATTGCGCGCGGCGCAGCAGGAGTCGGCTCCGTCGCCAGCCTGGCGACGAGGCGGGGGGTGACCCCGGCATAGGCCGACGGTGACACGGGCAGCAGCCACTGCAGCGCCTTCCGGGCGCCCCCGACGTCGAGACCGAGATCGCCCAGCACCTCGTCGATGTTGTGCAGCGAGAAGGGAATGACGTTGGTGCCGTGGGCGTGCTTTCCATGGGTGCGCTGCTTCATCCAGGCCAGGCGTTCGCTCACGTGCCGGCGCGCCGCCTCGGGGGATGGCACGCGGTGCGCCCGGGCCAGGTGTGAACCGATCCACACCGCAGACATCTCGGCCGACAACGGTGAGAAGAGCGAGGAGTTGTACCCGTTGAAGGTCAGGTCGGCAACCCCGATCGGCAGGATCTGTCGGTAGAGAAGGTAGTCGCCGTTCGGGTCGAGAAGCCGACCGGTCACCTCCTCGGACAGGAACGGCACGACCTGGCGAAAGCCGGTTGCGGCGAGCACCAGATCGGCGGGCACGACGCGTCCGTCAGAGAGCGCGGCGTGCGGCGCGCCGTCGACCACCTGGAGACGGTCGATGACGCAGTCACGGGCCACGGCGATCGAGCCGTCCCGCACCCCCGGGAAGAACCCTTCGGTGGCCAGGCTGACGGTGCTGCGGGCGATGTCACCGAAGCTGCCGTTCGGCACCAGTTCGAGGTCGGCGAGCCCCAGCTGCCGCACGGTGGCGGCACCGACACTGCCGAGCATGCCGTTGGCCACCGTCGAGTCGCGGGCGTGCAGCACCCGCTCCGCCCCTGACACGCTGCGGTAGCGGAACAGCCCCTCGCCGAGACGGGTGAGCATGAGGAACTTGTAGTTGAGCACTCCGCCCAGCTTGCGCGGCAGCTTCCAGAGCAGCTCTCGGGTCACGACGGTGGTCGACGAAGCAGTCTTCGACACCTCGACCGCGACGTCGCACGCCGACTTCCCGTAGCCGACTACCACCACGTGGCGACCGGCCGTGGCCGTGTGGTCGCGCAGCTCACCCGCCGGGGCGATCTCGCCACCGGCCGCCCGGAACTGCTCCTCGCCGGGATACTGCGGCACGAACGGCGTCGAGAAGATCCCGTTGGCCACGACCAGGTGGTCGTAGTGCGTGGACTCGGTGGCGGTGTGCAGGTCCCAGCCGCCCGGGTCGGCGGGAACGGCACTCGTGACCTCGGTGCCGAGCCGGAGCGTGGACGACAGGTCGAAGCGAGCGACGTAGCTCTCGAGATAGGCCTGAACCTGCTCACCGCTGGGCCACTCGGGATACGCGTCGGGCATCGGGTGGTCGGAGAAGGCGTACGTGCCCTTGTTGTTCTGCGTGCACAGTCCGGGGTAGCGACGGGTCGCGCTCCACACCCCACCGACGTCGGGCGTCTTGTCGTAGACGGTGACGTCGTGGTCGAGGGCGGTGAGTACCTTGGCTGTGGCGAGGCCGGCGAAACCGGCCCCGATGATCGCAATCTTCATGGAGTTCCTTCTGTGCAGGGCTGAGCGAACGGCGACGAGACGTACAACCACGGAGGCGTCGAGGCGCTCTGTGATACACGTTTGCTATCCAGAATGTCCGACACGAGCACGTCGGATGCGGCCGAGGTCGCGAACGCTCAGGGCGTGACGAGGCCGTGGGTGTAGGCGTAGCTGACGGCGTGCGCCCGGTCGCGCAGGTGCGCCTTGGCGAAGAGGTTGTTGATGTGGGTCTTGACCGTCGCCTCGCTCACGAAGAGCCGGCGAGCGATCTCGCGGTTGCTGAGGCCCTCTGCGATGATGGCCAGCACTTCGCTCTCGCGGGGGGTCAGCCCATCGGTGGCCGCCGGCGCCGCACCCGCCGAGCCTGCGGATGGCTGCTGCTCGGCCATCGACGCACCGACCGACCGGTTGACCGCGGCCGACACGAGTCGGGCCTGGACGGCCCGGTCGAGCACCGACTGACCTGCAGCGGCGGCTCGGATCGCGGCCGCGATCTCACCACGGCCGGCATCCTTGGTCAGGTAGCCACGCGCTCCGGCCTGCAGCGCCGAGAGGATCGAGGTCTCGTCGTCGAAGGTGGTCAGCACGATGACGGCAGTGTCGGGCGCATGCTCCGCCACCTGCGCCGTGGCCGCTGCACCGTCCATGACCGGCATCCGCAGGTCGGTGAGCAGCACGTCAGGCCTCAGGGCGAGAACGCGCTCGACTGCGACCTCGCCGTTCTCGGCAGCGGCGACCACATCGATGTCGTCCTCGAGGTCGAGCATCATGGCCAGCGCCTCGCGGATGACGGTCTGGTCATCGGCCACGACCACCCGAATCGTCTTGCCAGTCATGGCATCTCCTTCGCTTCCGGTCGGTCGAAGGAGCCAGGGGCGCCGGGCTTCGCAACGACCAGCGTCAGCCGCACCAGCCAGCCGCCGGCCCACCGTGGGTCGAGGGCGTCGTCGATGGTCACCGGGCCCGCCGTCACCGTGGCCCCGACCAGTGCAGCACGTTCTCGCATGCCGAGCAGGCCCATCCCACCTCCGACGGATGCCGGCCGCGCTGAGTCGGGTGCTGCCTCCGCCGGCTGGTCCGATGCCGGGTTGACGACCATCAGCCGTAGTTGGCTGCTGTGGGTGTCGCTCTCGAGCCGAACCAGCAGCGGGGCGCCGGGGGCGTGTCGGCGGGCGTTGGTCAGTGCCTCCTGGGCCACCCGGATGACCGTCTGGGCTCGTTCGGTGCCGAGGTCGGGAACCACGCCGACGACGACCAGCCGTTCGCCGTGCCCCGCCACGAGGTGCTCCATCGCGGGTACCAGATCGATGGTGTCCTCCCGCAGGGCGCCGACCGCGCGGCGGGCCTCGACCAGGCCCTCGACGACGAGGCTCCGCGCCGAGCGCACCCGGTCGCGAGCCTCGGCAGCGCGGCCCTTGTCGAACAGTGCGTCGGCCAGCTCGAGCTGCAGGTTGACCCCCGAGAGTGAGTGCGCGAGCAGGTCGTGGATCTCTCGCGCCACCCGAGCCCGCTCGGCCAGGGTGGCCGCGTGGACATCGGACTCGGCTGCCCGCTGGGTCTGCTCGACGAGCCGGCCCATCGTCTCCAGCGCCTGTGCGCGGCTGCGCCGGGCGATACCGAAGGCGACGCAGGCACCGGCGGTGAGCGGGGGCCAGAGCGGGAAGTCGGCCACGTTGGGGTGCAGCACCAGCCCGAGCACTCCCACTACTGACACGAGTGCCGCCACGACGATGGCGCGCGCCGTCGCCAACCGGCTACCGGCGCTGATGGCCACGACGTAGGCGTAGGCCACGCCCCAGCTGGCCGGGTCGTGGGCGTACAGCAGCCCGGCTGCGACGGCGCCGACGAGTGCGATGGCGAACTGGCGGCGTTCGCTCGCCTGAGCCGGCGTGCGCATCCGCACCACCGACACGATGACGTTCGAAGCCAGCAGCACCGAGCCCCACAGGCCGGCCCCGGCGATCCCGAGCGGCGTCACGGTGGCGAGCGACAGGGCCAGCGTGGCGACGGCGAGCACCGCTTGGACCGCGAGGGTCGGTTCACCGGCCCCGGCGGGGCTCGGCGGCATCTGGGGGCGCACCCATCTCTTGAGCTGCTCGGTCACGGCCTCAGTGTTCCAAACCCGGTGGTCAGTCGGGACGCAAAGATCCCCCGATGCGGGTGGAGATCGCGTCTCCACCCGGTCTCCACTCCCTCTCCATCCGGTCTCCACTCGCAGGCCGATTCGGGTCACTGCCGATCCGGCGAGTGTGGTCATCAGCAGCAACGGCGTACCGACCGCCACACCACAGACCCTCTCCCGAACGGGAGTCCACAGCCCAAGGAGCCACCATGTCAGACCTCGCCCAGGCCGCCCTCATCAGCGGAGGCATCTTCGCCGTCGTCATGCTCACCCAGTTCGGTCGCCGCGCCAACCGCACCATGAGCGCCCTGCGGCCCATCATCATGGTCGTGCTCGTCGGGTACGGCTACCTCGCCGGGGCGCCCACCGACGCCACGTCGGTCAAGGTCTACCTCGCCGCAGTCGGTGTCGGCCTGATCTTCGCGGCCGGTTCGGTCGCAACCACGCGGGTCGAGGTCGACCGCCTCAGCGGCAAGGCGTACACCGTGTGCGGTCTCGGCTTCGTCGCCGTCTGGCTCGTGGCCGTTGCCGCCCGGCTCGTTTTCATCTGGCTCGTCGAGAACAACCTGTGGGCCCGTAACGAGTTCGGCACCTTCATGATCAGCCACCACGTCGACTTCGCCGTCATCGCCCCCTTCTTCGTCATCTGGGCCTTGACCATGGTGCTGGCCCGGGTGGTCGTCGTGCAGCTGCGCATCCGTCACGAGCTGCTGGCCGCCGTCGCCGCTGCCCCCGCCGCAGTCAGGCAGGAGCGTGTCTCCGTCGGCAGCTGATGGCGAAGCACCGACCACCGATGCACCGGATGCCGTTGGGCCAGCGAGTGATCGCCGGCCCAACGGCATCCTGCGTCTGGAGTGCGGGTGAGCACGGGGCTCGCTACCGTCTGGGCCTGGTCGTGACGGGGGAGACGCCACAGTTCGAGCACGAGTCGGAGCGGCTGGTCTGGCAGCGGCTGTCGGCCACGGTCACGCCGGAGACGGTTCTCGTGCCGAACCTTCGTCTCACCTCCGAGCTGAAAGACCATGAGCTCGACCTCGTCGTGCTCATGCCCGGTGTCGGCATCGTCGTGGTCGAGGTCAAGGGCGGTAGCGTGTCGGTCGACGAGCAGGGGCGGTGGTGGACCGGCGGTGGCAGCCGTCGGCACCCGGCGCGCCCCGTCGAACAGTGCCGTGACGGCAAGTACGTGCTGAGAGAGTTCGTCGAGAAGGACCCGCGATGGCGGTCGAAGCACAGCCGGGTGCGGTGGGGGCACGCCATCGTCGTGCCGTACACCGACCTGCACGACGACTTCGCCACCACCGACTGTCCGCGGTGGATGATCAGTGGCCGGGGCGACCTCGACGCGTTGGCGGGCCGCATCCGTCATGTGGCCGCACGGCAGGAGAACGACCAGCGGGTGCCGAGCCAGGACGACGTCGACCTCATCCTCGAGATCCTCACCGGGCGCTGCCTACCGACCTACGACGTCGCCGCGGAGGCCGACGAGCGTGAGGCCGCCGCCGACCGGCTCACCCTCGAACAGGCGACCCTGCTGAAGATCACGCGGTTGCTGCCCCGACTGGAGATTCGCGGGGGAGCCGGCTCCGGCAAGACGATCCTGGCCTTGACGCAGGCGAAGGACCTGACCCGCGGCCAGGGTGACCGCAGGCCGCAGCGCGTGGCCCTGGTCTGCTGCTCGCTGGGGCTGAGCAGCTACTTCTCGCGGCAGCTGGCCGGCGCCCCGCGCAACCACCGGCCCGCCTTCGTCGGCTACTTCGAGGCGCTCGCCAACGAGTGGGGCGTCGAGACGGCCTCGCACGACCGCAACGACGCGTCGTTCTGGGAGCGCGAGCTCGCCGAGCGGATGACCGAGCGGGCCCGCGACCTGCCCGACGGCAAGCGCTGCGACGCCGTGATCGTCGACGAGGCGCAGGACTTCGCCGACCACTGGTGGCAGTCCCTGATGGCTGCTCTGCGCGACCCCGAGACCGGTGGCCTCTACGTCTACAGCGACGAGAACCAGCGGATCTTCGCCCGCTTTGGCCAGCCCCCGGTGCCGCTCGTGCCGTTGGTGCTCGACCACAACCTGCGCAACACCCGTCAGATCGCCCGCGCCTTCGGGCCGCTGGCGCCGATGCGCATGCAGCTGAGGGGCGGCGAGGGCTCCGACGTCACGTTCGTGCCGTGCGCCAGCGACGCTGTGATCGACACCGGCGACGACCAGGTCGAGCGGCTGCTGGATGCCGGGTGGTGGCCGGAGCACATCGCCCTGCTCACGATGGGGTCCCGTCACCCGATCCAGAAGGAGCGACAGGAGAACGACGGCCACCTCGGCTACTGGCGCTCGTTCTGGGAGAACGACGACGTCTTCTACGGTCACGTGCTCGGCTGCAAGGGGCTGGAGCGGCGTGCGGTTGTGCTCTGCGTGAACTCCACCAAGCCGGAACGGGCCCGCGAGATGCTCTACGTCGGCATGTCACGCGCCACCGACCAGCTCGTCGTGGTGGGCGACCCCGTGTTCGTGCGCGAGATCGGTGGCGACCGGGTGGCTCACCACCTCGGCATCAGCTGAGCGGCTGCCCGGGCTACGACGACGAGGGCTCGCCCTTCGGCGTCGCTGGTTGACTCACCGCCGCGAGCACACCGACCCTTCTCACCGTGATCGTCGTGCTCGGGTTCACGGCGTGGTTGCTGCCCAACGTGGCCCAGCCCAGGTATCAGGGGCCGGGGGTTCGCCTCCTCACAGACAGCGAGCGTGAATCTGCCCGCCATACGCCACCGCCACGCACTGGACGAACAGTTAGGAAGCGCCGATGGTCAAGCCGACCACCCTGATGGCCCTAGAGGACTACGCGGTCCCTGCCGAGCGTGATCTGCGTCGTGAGGGTGGAGTCTCGCCCGGCAAGCACGCGGCCTCGTCCTCCCGGAGGGATGGAACCGCTGTTCGCACGGCGGTCGGGTTGGTGGAGCGATGCCCGGAGCGCTATCACCGCTTCGAACACACCGACCGGTGGGCCGACTCGCACAAGGCGAGGATCGACACCCGCATCAGGCAGCTCATCGCTATGGGGTACCACGGGGATGCGTCCAAAGATCTGACCAGAACCAGATCCGTGATCGACATGACCAACCCGGCCACCCAGGAACTGGGAAAAGCGATGCCCACCATCGCCGCCTGGTTCAAGCTCATCCCGCGAGCGGTTGCGCTGGACATCATCTATGACCCCGAGAAGGGGCGCCTCTGCAACGGCGTCGTACTCGATGAGGAGTCGATCAGATGGTTCAAGAACATCGATGACGCCATCGGCATCCGAAGCCGTGCGGCTGTCCTCCGAGAGCTGCTGCTGCACGAGGCCGACAAGGCGGGATGCATCGCCGTGGCATCGCTCGCCTGCGGGGCCGCCCAGCCGGTGTTGGAGACCATGGCCGAGCTGCTCCGTGACGGGCGAGCCGCCGACTCCAGCGTGACCCTCGTGGACCTGGATCGCGAGTCGCTGGGGATGGCTGTGCGGTTGGCCGACCAACACGGGATCACCGATCGAGTCACCACGGTCACGGGCAACATCCTCAGTCTGAATGGGATCGATATTGCTCCGGGTCCCCACCTCGAGACCGGCGCAGGGGTGGGCTACGACGTCGTCGAAGCGCTCGGGTTCCTGGAATACCTTCCGCCGGAAAACCAGGAGTCCTACACCTACAACGGGGTGGTGGACGAAAAGCGAAGCCGGGCTGGGGCCGTCGTCTTTCTGAAGAACGCCTACGACCTGGTCAAGCCCGGCGGGCTGCTGATCTTCGGCAACATGCTCGATGAGACACACAAGCAGCTCGAGTTCACCCTCAACACCGTTCAGTGGCCGCACATCCAGCCGCGGTCGATCGAGAAGATGCTGCAGATCATTGCTGCAGCCGGAGTTGACCCTGCTGCTGAGGTGGACATCTACTGTCCAACCGACGGTGTGTACGCGGTCTACGCGATCAGAAAACCGTGCGTACAGAAGTGATGTGGGTCCCGGCGGCATCCGGGACGTGTGCGTAGCCGGCCGACAGAGGCAGGCACCGTCCGGCAAACGGGCGAAGTTTGAAGCGGGGTCAGAAGGGTGGCCGATCGTCGGCCGCCTGAGTCGGCTCTGCTGCGGCTGGTGGGCGCTCGACCACTGCCTCCGATGACAGCCCCGGCTCGTGAACCCCTTCGAGCCAGTCTTTGGGATGAGTGGTGTAGACGCGTGCAGCGGCCGTACGCCAATGAACGGCGCCGTCGGCGTCGCGGGTCGCACGCCAGTGCTCGTGGGTGCGGACGTTGTGATGCCGGCGTTCCTTGGCCGTGAGGTTGCTGACGTGGGTCGGCCCCTTGGGCCACGGGGTGTCGTGGTCGAGGTCGCACCGGTTGGCGGGCACGGTGCAGCCCGGGCCGCGGCACGTTCCATCGACGGCCAGGACCTGTGCGCGCATCGCAGCGGTGGGCCGGTAGGCAGTAGTCTCGAGCTGCAGGGCCGCTCCGGTGTCGACGTCAACAGCAAGGCGTTGCCAGGTGGAGCCGGCCGCCAGCATGATCCGGCGGGCCTGATCGGCCGGCACCCACCCGTAGCCCGGGATCTCGCACGGTGCGTCGGTGAGCCCGACCGCGGTGGTGAAGGGCACGACGATCCACACCGTGGCGGCGGGTGGATGGCCGATACGGCCGGCGCCCTGAGGTGCGGGACCGCGAGGGTCTCGAGCGCCGGAGCAGGTTTCTGAGCGGCCCACCCGGCTCTCGCCTGAGCGGTCAGCCTGCGTCTGGTCGCCAGTCGACTGGTCATCGACCGAGCCGGGCTCGGTGGCGCGCGGGCCACCACGAGGGTCGGGGTCGAGGTAGCCGTTCCCGTCGGCCCCGGCCACGACAGGACGCAGCCCGCCGAACACCAGCAGGTCGGTGGCCACCTCGGCGCGCAGCGTCTCGAGATCGCGCTCGTCGCCGCTCTGTCGGGCGGCCCGCGCGGCCGCGTTCACGCGCTCCATCGCGGCGATCACCTTCTCGGCGTCGTTGGTGATGGTCATCGTGCCAAGCCCGTCTTCGTCGATCCTGGCGTGCACTCCGCGGCGGCGCTTGCGAGCAGCCCGGCGCCGTTCTGCCGCCTCACGGTCGGCCGCGATCACGCACCGGTTCAGACGCTGGCGGAACAGCGCTGCCGACGGCGGCGCATCGTCTTTCGGGCGTAGCACCGCCGCTGCCACTCCCAAGGCGGCCTCGTCGGGCAAGCCTTGTGTCTCAGTGTGGATGGTGCAGGCTCGGTAGAGGCTGACCGACCCGGCTCGTAGCCGAGCCTGCAGGTCGGTGGCCGCGGCGCCACGGGCGGAGCCCAGCCGAACCCGGGCGAAGATGTCACGTCCCCCGAGGCCCGTCGCGGTGCAGACCTCCATGACGGTGAGCCGCTCGGGGTCGACCCAGCCCGGGGGCGTGCTTCGGCCCAACGCGGCGAACCGTGCGGTCTCGGCGGCGTCGATATCGGCGTGCAAGCGCCCCAGCGACTCCACCGCGACGGCATCGAGCGCGGCCTTGCAGTGCTCTGCCGCCTCGAACCGGCGTAGCTCGTCGTTCGCCTCGGCTTCGAGGTCGGAGACGGTTCGCGCTCCATCGGCGGCCGTCGCTGGAGCCAGGTCGTCGGCGGCGGCCTTGAGCAGTTCGGCCACCAGCATCGGCAGCCGGTGGGTCAGTACATGCTGGGCCACCTGCCGTCGCAGGGCTCGCTCGAACAGGGGAAGCCGCTTCTGGTTCAACGACACCCGGCCGGCGTCACGGGCCTGGTACAACCTGCTCAGCCGATCGAGGTCTACCACCGCATCATCGTGGCCCACCATCAGTACCGGCGCGGCGGTGTCGGAAAGTGAGCCGACGAGCACCGGGGAAGCGTGCTGTCGAGAGGTCTCGACCATCGACCGCGCCTCCCGTCGCTCGCATAACCCGGACGTCCCTGGTTCAACAATTAGAACAGGCGTTCGATACGCCTGTCAAGAGAAAACCGTCCAATTCGATTGGATAGCAGCGAGATTGGCCAAGAGGCCGTCAGCCGTGACGCCATTCGGTGACGTCGTCAGACTCCGGTGGAGCCGTGCCGAGGTGGTCGCCGGCAGTCGTGATGCCGAGGCCGAGCACGGTGCGGTTGGCGTAGGCGAAGTAGGCCGCCACCTGGTTGATCTCGAGGATCTCGCCGTCGTCGAGCCCAGTCGCGCGCAGCGTCTGGATGTCGTTCTCCGAGACCGTGCCGGGCGCCTCGGTGAGTAGCCTGGTGTAGCGCAGCGCCGCCAGCTCTCGACCCTCGAAGGCGTCTTCGGGCCGACCGGCGCGGAGGGCCTGAAGCACCACACCGTGGCGTGCGTCATCGCCGAGTAGCTCACGCAGCCCGGCGGAGTGGTGGTCGACGCAGTAGGCGCAGGCGTTGAGGTGGCTCACCTGCACGCCGATGGTCTCCAGGAACGAGACCGGCAGGCGGTTGCGAGAGTGGTGCAGCACCGCTTTGTACAGCGCGAGGTGACCGGTCAGGGTGTGCGGGCGCAGGCTGTGTGCCAGCAGGATGTTGTCGATCTTGCCGTGCGGGCCGGCGATACGGTCGTAGGTGTCGCGTAGGCGAGGCTCAGCGTTCTCGCGGTCGATCGTCGTGATCCAGGTCATTGCCGGAGCATAGGCGGGGCCCGCTCGACACCAGGCGACTGCGACGCAGGGCGCGACGGCCCCTGCTACGTCACAGACCGTACCTGTGCCTTTGCCGCATCGAGCATGTGCGCGTACGAACCCGACCGGGTGGGCGCCGAGTCGACCACGGCCGCAAGGGCTCTGATGATCGTGGCCGCGTGGTCGTCGCGCAGCCGGTTCACCATCTCGGGTAGCTCCTGACCTTCTTCCATCGACAGGTGCTTCGTCATCGCCTCCTCGAAGAGCCCGAACTGCGTTCGATAGATGGGAGACTGCGAGTCCATGTCTTCGAGCCGCTTGATCTGCTGAGCCAAGCCCGCTTCCTCCGCTGCTCTGCCCAGGCCCAGACCGCTGCCGACGACCGCGGGGACCACCGGGTGGATGAGCGCTGACTCGATGGCGACATGACCGGCGAAGTGGCTGAGGAAGTCGCGCATCGCAGCAGCGTGGTCAGGAGCAGCCGCCACCCGAGCGTGGTGCAGCAGTGTGCCGAGGTGAGCATGCTGGGCGACGAGCGCCTCGTGCACATCTTCGGAGGTGATGGCCTGCGGCTCGGAGCGCCTGCCTGCCGATCGTGGAAGGGCCGCGGTCACCGCCGCCGCCTTGAGCGGGTCGGTGACTCCCACCGCCCGGGCACCCTCGTCGGGGAGTGGGCCTGCACCCCCGGTCAGGCCCGGGTGCACCGTGGAGACCTTGCGCACGGCAGCCAGGTGACCGCCCAGATAGCCGGCTGCGCCGGCCGTGCCGGCTCCGACGAGAGCCAGCACCGTGCCCAGCCGGTACCGGTCGCCCCGTCTCGCGGCCCACGAGCCGGCGTAGAGCCCGATGGCGGCCACGTTGAGAGCAGCGTGGGCCACCCCTACCCGTTGCGCAGGTCGGTCAGAGCGGTGCCACTCGGCCCAGCCGGAAGCTGCGGTGGGGGCCACGCTGAGCAGTCCGACCCCGAGCAGCCGCTGGGCGGCCGGGCGAGCGGTCGGGCCGCCGAGGAGGTCGAGCACGCTGGTGGCGGTCCAGAGTCCCAGCGGCACGTCGGTGAGCGACGGATGCAACGCGTGCCCCAGCCAGGCCCCGCGCAGCACGTCGCCCAACCCCGGTGCGCCGAGCGGGGCGGTGACCTCGCCCAGCGCGTCGACCGCCGGGTCGAGCCGTTCGTCGTTCTCGAGCGCCACGGCGATCCGCGCGGGCAAGGGCAGCTGGGCGGCATCCGATGTCTGAGGCGTCATAGCTCAGTCATACCCACCGCGAGGGCAGACCGCCAGACCTTGACCCCGTCAGGCCGCACGCCGAGGCGGGCCCACGCCCCCCCGGAGATCTCTTCCAGACTCGGGTCCTACGGTGGGGGGATGGAATTCAGATACCTCGGCAACAGCGGGCTCAAGATCTCTGAGATCACCTACGGCAACTGGCTGACCCACGGCTCGCAGGTCGAGAACGACGTCGCCACCACGTGCGTGCGGGCGGCGCTCGACGCCGGCATCAGCACCTTCGACACCGCCGACGTCTACGCGAACGGCAAGGCCGAGACGGTTCTCGGCGACGCCCTGAAGGGCGAGCGGCGCGAGAGCCTCGAGATCTTCACCAAGGTCTACTGGCCGACGGGGCCGGGTGGCAAGAACGACACCGGACTGTCGCGCAAGCACATCATGGAGGGGATCAACGGTTCGCTCGAGCGGCTGCACACCGACTACGTCGATCTCTACCAGGCGCACCGCTACGACACCGAGACGCCGCTCGAGGAGACGATGCAGGCCTTCGCCGACGTGGTCCGTCAGGGCAAGGCGCTCTACATCGGCGTGAGTGAGTGGACCGCCGAGCAGATCCGCGAGGGAGTGAAGCTCTCGAAGCAGCTGGGTTTCCAGCTCATCTCGAGCCAGCCGCAGTACTCGATGCTGTGGCGGGTCATCGAGGACGAGGTCGTGCCGACGTGTGAGGAGCTGGGCCTGAGCCAGATCGTGTGGAGCCCGATGGCCCAGGGCGTGCTCTCTGGCAAGTACCTGCCGGGTGAGCAGCCGCCGAAGGGCTCGCGTGCCGCCGACAAGAAGGGTGGGGAGGGCGCCATCAGCAGCTGGATGAGCGACAAGACCCTGACGGCCGTGCAGAACCTCAAGCCGGTCGCCGACGAGGCCGGCCTGACCATGGCTCAGCTCGCCATCGCTTGGGTCCTGCAGAACTCGAACGTTGCCGCCGCCCTCGTTGGTGCCTCGAAACCAGAGCAGGTCGCCGACAACGTCAAGGCGGCCGGCGTCAAGCTCGAGGCCGACCTGATGCAGAAGATCGACGACGCGCTCGGCGACGTCGTCGAGAAGGGCGGGGCCAAGACGGCGGAGCAAGCGCCGCAGAAGCGCGTCGCCTGACCTGCGTCACACGAGTCGACTCCGGATGCCGCTCAGCGAGCCAGCACTGGCCGGCGCAGCGGCATCCGCGGCTGGTTCTGCGCCTCTCGCCCTGGGGCGATCCGACTGGCTCGCTCAGTCGACGCAGAGGCAGAACGGGTGCCCGGCGGGGTCGAGGAAGACTCGGAACGTCGTACCGGGCTGGTGCTCGGGCTTGGTGGCGCCGAGCGCCAGCACGGCAGCCTCGCCCTCCTCGAGGTCGTCGACCATCACGTCGAGATGCATCTGCTGGGGCAACTGCTGGCCCGGCCACTGCGGCGGCGTGTAGTCCGCCACCGGCTGGAAGCAGATACACTGATCGGAGTCGTCTCGCACCTCGGCCCAGTCGTCGGAGGCCTTCACCTGCCATTCCAGGAGGGTGCCGTAGAACGTCGCCAGGAGGCGCGGGTCGGGGCAGTCGATGACGAAGCTGGGGTAGCGGGCGATGGCCATGTCGCCCACCGTAGGAGTGGTTGCGGACGTTCCGGCTCCGCATGACTACTGTTCGGGCCGGCGGCGACCCCTGTCGGTGAAGTCATATGACGCAATCGCCGGGCCGTAGCCGCGGCCTGGCGTGGGGCCAAAGCCCTCGCTCGAAGGAGTTGCTCGTGACGACGCAGGACCCCCAGTCGAGTCCCGGGATGTGCGCCAGACCGGTCGTCATGGTCATCGGCTCGGCTCTCGATGGGGCGAGCATGCCCTCGGTCGACTCCGCAGACGGGGGATCGAGGTTCGTCTCGGCGTGAGCTTGAGCGAGATCGACGACGGGGGAGTCGCCCTCATCGACGGCACCCGGATCGCAACGACCACCGTGGTGTGGAGCGCCGGCATCGTGCCGAGCCCGCTCACGGCCCGCCTCGGGCTGCCCACCCAACGGGGCCGGCTCGAGGTGGGTGCTGACCTCGCCGTCCGGGGAGTGCCCCAGGTGTGGGCGCTGGGCGATGCGGCGGCAGTGCCCGACCTGGCCGCGGCAGGGCGCCCCGGTGAAGCGGGGGGCGCCCTGTCACCCCGCCGACGGCTCAGCACGCCCAACGTCAGGGCCCGGTGGCCGCTGCCAACGTGGCCGCTTCCCTCGGGTTCGGCACCAGCCGCACCTACCGGCACCGCGACCTCGGTCTGGTGGCCGACCTGGGCGGCTGGGACGCCGTGGCCAAACCACTGGGGATGCCGCTCACCGGGCCGGTCGCCAAGGTGGTCGCCCGACGCCATCACCGGTTTGCGCTGCCCTTGCTCTCGGCGCGCGTGCGGCCGCCACGAACTGGTTCTACGCGAGCGCTGGCAGGCTAGCAGGCGCTGGCAGGGTGGGGCATGATCGGGGGTCTGCGCCCTACTGAGGAGATCCCATGGAGAACGTGCCTGCCATCAACCTGACCGACCTGGCCGCCCAGCACCTGGGCGCCGCGACGGAGGCATCGAGCGGACGCAGCGCCCAGACCTTGTACGGTGGCGCCGACCGCACGCTGCGTCAGACGCTCATCGCGCTGGCCGCGGGCCAGCAGCTGCACGAGCACGAGAACCCGGGCGAGGCGACCCTGCAGGTGCTTCAGGGAGCGGTACGGCTGGTGTCCGGCGACAGTGAGTGGCTGGGCAGCACGGGTGACCTGATGATGATCCCCGACGCCTCGCACCGCCTCGAGGCGAGCGAGCCGTCCGTCGTGCTGTTGACGGTGGCGAAGCTCGGCTGACGGCGCCAAGGTAGTGAGCATGGACGTCATCGAGTACACCCCCACCCGCAACGACTACGCCTACACGTTCGGCGGCGTCGCCCCAGTCATGCGCGTCAAGCCCGGGACGGCCTTGCGGCTGTGGTCCGACGACGCGTTCGGGGGAGCCCTGCGCAGCGTTGACGACGTGTCGAGCGCCAAGGTCGACCTACGTTTCGTCAACCCGCAGACCGGGCCGTTCTACGTCGAGGGAGCCGAGCCGGGTGACACGCTCGTGCTGCACCTCGTGGCGCTCGAGCCGGCCCGCGACTGGGGCGCCTCCGCCGCGATCCCCTTCTTCGGAGGTATGACGAGCACCGACCGCACCGTCACGCTCCAGGAGGCGTTGCCCGACACGACCTGGATCTACGAGCTCGACCGCGACCGTCGTACCGTCGGCTTCGTGGCCCGGCACAGCGACCACCGCATCGAGCTGCCACTCGAGCCCATGCTCGGCACCGTCGGGGTGGCCCCGGCCGGCGGTGAGGTGCGCTCGTCGTTGGTTCCCGAACGCTTCGGCGGCAACATGGACACCCCGCAGATGCGCGCCGGCTCCACCGTCTATCTCGGCGTCAACGTGGAAGGGGCGCTGTTCTCGGTCGGCGACGGCCACTATCGCCAGGGTGAGGGGGAGGCCTGCGGCACCGCGGTCGAGGGCGCTATGACCACCACGCTCATCATCGATCTCATCAAGGGCGGGGCCCCGGCCTGGCCGCGCATCGAGGACGACACCCACGTGATGGCCATCGGGTCGAGCCGCCCGATGGAGGATTCCTGGCGGATCGCCAACGCCGAGCTCGTGCACTGGGTGAGCGCCCTGCACGGCCTGCACACGATGGACGCCTACCAGCTGCTGTCGCAGATCACGCAGGCCCCCATCGCCAACGTCGTCGACGCGAACTACAGCGTCGTGGTCAAGGCGGCCAAGGCGCTGCTGCCCGACGGAGCAGCGTTCGAGGGCATCCACGCCGACCTCCGCGCCAGAGCTCACGACCTTGGCGCCGTCTGACTCGTTCGATCCCGACCCATCGTCGTGCGGCCCAGGCTCGCCGACATCCGCTTGAATCAACTGCACGAGAGGCACTTTCATGGATCTGCAGCTCAAGGGTAAGCGCGTGCTCGTCACCGGCGGGACCCGCGGCATCGGTCGCGCCATCGTCGAGACCTTCCTCGCCGAGGGCGCCGTCGTCGGCTTCTGCGCCCGCCAGGCCGAGGAGGTGGGCGCCGTCCAGCTGACGCTCAGCGAGCGCGGTTCGGCCGGTTCGGTCACCGGCTCGGTCGTCGACGTCGCTGACGCCGAGGCGCTCGCGGCCTGGGTCGAGCAGTCGGCGCAGGCCTTCGGGGGCATCGACGTCGTCGTGGCCAGCGTCAGTGCCCTCGCGATTCCGGAGTCTGAAGAGAACTGGCAGCTCAGCCTCAACGTCGACGTCATGCACACGGTGCGCCTGGTGAACGCGGCCATGCCCTACCTCGAGCAGAGCGAGGCCGCGTCGATCATCGCGATCTCGAGCGTGTCGGGTCGCGAGTCGGACTTCGCGTCCGGGCCGTACGGCACCGCCAAGACGGCCATCATCGGCTACATCCATGGGTTGGCGATGCAGCTGGCCGACAGAGGGATTCGGGCCAACACCGTGTCGCCGGGAAACACCTACTTCGAGGGCGGTGTCTGGGCGAGCATCGAGACCGGCAACCCCGACCTCTACGCCACGGCGGTCGGTCTCAACCCGACCGGTCACATGGGCACGCCGGCCGAGGTTGCCGGGCCGGTCGTGTTCCTCGCCAGCCCGGTCGCCAGCCGGGTCAGCGGCACCAACCTCGTCGTCGACGGGGCCTTGACCCGCGGCATCCAGTTCTGAGCCAGGAGATCGTCATGCGCATCGCTGTCACCGGAGGCACGGGCAAGCTCGGCCGCCACGTCGTCGACGGGCTGTCCGCGAGCGGGCACGAGGTGGTCAACCTCGACCGAGAAGGGGCTCGTGGCGAGGGGTTCATGCGGGTCGACCTGACCGACTACGGCCAGGTCGTCGACGCGCTGAGCGGAGCCCGCGACGGTGACCAGCCGGCAGTGGTCGACGCGCTCGTACACCTCGCGGCCATCCCGGCGCCCGGGCTGGGACCCGACATCGAGACCTTCCGCAACAACATCATCACGACGTTCAGTGTGTTCCACGCCGCGATCCGGCTCGGCGTTCGCACCATCGTCTACGCGTCGTCGGAGACAGTGCTCGGGCTGCCCTTCGACACCCCGCCGCCCTACGTTCCGGTCGACGAGGAGTACCCGGCTCGCCCCGAGTCGGTCTACAGCCTCGTCAAACACCTCGAGGAGACGATGGCCATCGAGCTGTGCCGCTGGCACCCCGATCTCACGATCACGGCCCTGCGCTTCTCCAACGTGATGGATCAGGGCGACTACGACGGGTTCCCCTTCGACGCCGACCCGCTGGCGCGCAAGTGGAACCTGTGGGGCTACATCGACGGTCGTGACGGGGCGCAAGCCGTCGAGAAGGCGCTGCTGCACGCGGCGACCGGCTTCGACCGCTTCATCATCGCCTCACCCGACACGGTGATGACGACTCCCAATGCCGAGCTGCTCGACGAGGTGTTTCCCGGGGTGCCTCGCCGCGGCGACATCGGCGAGCACACCACCTTGCTCTCCATCGACAAGGCGCGTCGCGTCCTGGGTTACGCACCCCAGTTCTCGTGGCGCGACAAGGACGTCGTCCGAGCCTGATCGCGAGGCTGGGGATATCTCCGCCGCCGAATCCGCCTGACGCGCCACCATGACGGGCATGACCTTCGAGAACCTGCCCGACAACTTCACCGAGCTGCCGCTCACCGACCCGCGTCTCGCGGCCGATGTCATCGACCTCATCATCAGCGCGGAGGCCCGAGCCGACGGATGTCTCGGCATCATGGTGTGCGATGAGCGCGGCCGCGGTCTAGAGCCGATCGTGCTGTGCGACGTCCCTCACGACGCCGACGCCACCACGCTGGCATCGTTCTTCGCCGATCTGCTCCCCGTCGTGGCGGAGCAGCCAAGGTCGCTGGTCGTCGGTCGCGGTCGGCCGCGTGGAGGGGTTCCGAACGACCTCGACCGGGCCTGGCACCAGCAGACGATCGACTCGTGCGCCGCCCAGGGTGTGCCCCTGCTCGGCTTCTACCTCGCCACCCGTGACGGCGTGTTCCCCCTGCCCGAACCGTTGGCTGTCGCCTCGTGAGTTCGCCACTACCGAGTTCTCAGGTCTGGCGCAAGACGGTCTCGACGCACGAAGACGACGGGTTGGCGATCAGCGGTCACATCCCCTCCTGGTCTGGTCGTGAGTGGGGTGGGGCGATGTCGCGGTAGTCGGCGGTAGCCATCTGTTCGCCCTCTGCGGGCAGCCGCGTGGGCAGGCGGGACTCGGCGCTCATGTAGTGGTCGGCCAGGGCCCGGAGACAGCCGTGTCGACCGGTGTCCTGCAGCGAGCGATCCCGGCCGCCGGCAGCGATCGGAACAGGTCGAAATGAAGCACGCGTCCTGACGCCAAGCCTGCCGAGCTCGCCCTCCGACGTGGTGATGTTCTTTGCGGCCATGAGCGTGGTCCTCGCTGCGGTCGGGGATCGGGGTGTCTCGGCGTGTTGGGATGCGGGTTACGGGTTACGGGTTGCGAGTTGCGGGATGCTGGGTGTCGGTGCCGACTCCTCAGGCGCGCTGAAGACGCTGTCTGGCCAGCCGACGCGACCCTCGGTTGCCGATGGCCGAGCCTGCCGCCATGTGGGGAGCCAGCTCGCTCTGCAGCACGAGAGCGGCCGCGCCGATGGCAGCCGCGTCGACGGCATTGGGTGAGAGGGCGACCTCCACGCGGTGGCAGTCGCGAGCGAAGAAGGTGGCGTCGAGATGGGCCTGGATGACGGGCAGGTAGAACGCTCCGGCACTGGTGAACGACGGGCCGGTCAGTACGATCAGGTCGACATCAATCATGTTGGCGAGGGACTGGGCTGCCGCAGCGACGGCGCGCGCCGACCGCGTCAACAGCTCGTGTGCGACGGGCTCACCTGCCCGGGCGAGCCGCGCCAGCGCCGCGAAGTCCTCGACGACGCTGAGGCCCGGAAGGTGCAGGCCCCGTGCCTGGGCGGCGGTGACCAGGGCGGTCGGCGCGGCCATCGTCTCGACACAGCCGCGAGCGCCGCACCAACAGGGGAGGCCGTCGAGGTCGATGCAGATGTGGCCGATCTCGCCGGTGTTCCCACTCACCCCCCGGTGCACGATGCCATCGACCATGAAGCCGGAGCCGATCCCGGTTCCCATGTAGAGCGCTGCGAAGGCGCGGCTCGACCCGGCGGTCCCTGACCAGTACTCACCCACGGTGGCGGCCGACGCGTCGTTCTCGACGAGCACCGACAGGCCGGTGCTCGCCTCGAGGGACTCGGCCAGCGGGAAGTCGCGCCACGAGTGCATGGCCGGGGGGGTGAGTGCCATCCCGTTCGACCCCGTGATCGGCCCGGGGGAGACCACGCCCACTCCGAGCAACAGCGCCGGGTCGACCCCGACGTGCGTCACGAGGCTCATCATCTCCGTGCCGATGCGCTGAACAACCGCTGCCGGTGTGTCGGCGCCCGCGCCCCGGCGGCGCAACCGGCCCACGACCGCGCCGCCGAGGTTCGCTACGACGTAGCTGATGCCGGAGTGGTCGAGGCTCACCCCGAGGGCGAAGCGGGCATCGGGCACGAGCGACAGCAGCACCGCAGGCTTTCCGCCGGTCGAGGCGGCCCGACCCACCTCGACCACGAGACCGTCGTCGATGAGGCTGCGCACTGCCGTTGACACCGTCGCGGCGTTCGAGCCCATCTGATGGACGAGCTCGACCCGGCTGACCTGACCCGCCCGGCGGATCGCGTCGATCAGCTGGCCGCGGTTGACGGCGTAGGCACCGACGCCGGTGTGGGTGCTCATGGCTGGATTGCCGTCCTGAGGGAGTGGGGTTGCGGTTTGGTCACGGGAGGGTGTGCGGTCGGATCGACCCTTGACATACTTTATTCATTTAACTAAGAATGTGGCAAGGCCTGGATCACCAGCCAGTGGAGCATGGGCCGTCATCGTCCGACACGAGCGTGTCGGCTCTCGAGAGGAACAACGATGTTTCCAGTTCGACGAGGGCGCGTCGTCGCCCTCACCGCCACCATCGCGCTGATCGGTATGACCACCGCCTGCGGTTCAGGAGACTCGGGTGACTCCGGCTCCGGCGCAGGGGGAGCCCCGGCCGACAAGCCCTCCGGCGAGATCCTCGTGCTGACCAACCGCACTGACATCGTGGGCACGACGTTCAAGGACTACGCCACGAAGTTCCAGGCGAAGTACCCCGAGGTCAAGGTGAAGTTCCAGGCCCTCACCGACTACGAAGGTGAGGTCAAGACGCGCATGAGCACCAAGCAGTACGGCGACGTGCTGCTCATCCCGGCCGGCGTGGCGAAGGCTGACTACGCCGACTTCTTCGAGCCGCTCGGCAAGCCTGACGACCTGAGCAAGAAGTACCGCTACGTCGACTCTGCGACCGTCGACGGCACGACCTACGGCCTTGCGACGTTCGGCAACGCGACGGGGATCGTCTACAACAAGAAGGTCTTCAAGGAGGCTGGCATCGCCGCCCTGCCCAAGACTTCCGACGAGTTCCTCACCGACCTGCAGGCGATCAAGACCAAGACCAAGGCCACCCCCTACTACACCAACTACAAGGACGGCTGGCCGCTCAGCTGGCCGCAGGGCGCTATGGGCTCGGTGTCGGGCGACAAGGACGCCCTGGTGAAGATGGCCGACAACAAGGCGCCGTGGACGGCGGGCCAGGAGAAGGACACCCTTGACTCGCTGCTGTTCGACGCCGTGCAGAAGGGTCTCACCGAGAAGGACCCGACCACGACCAACTGGGAGAACTCGAAGAACCTCATCGCGACCGGCAAGATCGGCGTGCTCCCGCTCGGCTCGTGGGCCATCGCGCAGATGAAGGATGCCGCCACGAAGGCCGGTACCAGCCCGGACGATATCGGGTTCATGCCGATGCCGTTCCAGGTCGACGGCGCCTACCAGTCCCCGGTCGGCCCCGACTTCAACCAGGCCATCAACATCAACTCCACCCACAAGGCGGCAGCGCGCGCCTGGATCGACTGGATGGTCAACGACTCCGGCTACAGCGACGTGGTCGGCGGACTGCCGACCCTGCGTGACGGCAAGACGCCGGCCCAGCTCAAGGACTTCGAGGCCAGCGGCGTGAAGTTCGTCGAGATGGTTCCGTCGGCCAAGCTCGACGCCGTCGACAAGCAGTCGGAGATCGGCCTGACCCAGCCGGACTACTACCGCGACCTCGTCGACGCCGCCCGTGGCGCCTCGGGCAAGAACAAGCAGCAGATCTTCGACGGCCTGAACTCCAAGTGGGCCGCCGCGATCCCCAAAGCCGGCTGACTCGCCGTACCTGCTGTAGGGGCAGCGCGCCCGCCATCCGCTGGTGCGCTGCCCCTACCAACCCGTTCTTCCACCATCGGCTGTGACGCTCGACGAGGAGTAGTCCTATGACAGACGTGCCCGCCCCCACCCGCGAGTCGCAGACCGTGGTGGCCAAGTTTCTCGACCGCCTGCGCGCACCCGCCTCGGGCAGGAAGTCCTTCCGGCACCGGCTGATCCCGTGGCTGTTCCTGCTGGTACCGCTCGTGCTGCTGATCACCTTCACCTATGTGCCGGTGGCCAACATGTTCTGGTACTCGTTGACGAGCTGGAACGGCCTCAGCAAGACCAAGAAGATCGTCGGGCTCGACAACTACACCGAGTTCTTCACTCGCCCCGACCTCTACAGGGTGTTCTTCGTCAGCCTCTACTACCTGGCGGCCTCCATCGTGCAGATCGCGCTCGCGCTCTACTTCGCGACGCTGCTCAGTTTCAACACGAGGTTCAAGAACCTCTTCAAGGGAATCATCTTCTTCCCCTACCTGATCAACGGCGTCGCGATCTCGTTCGTGTTCCTCTTCTTCTTCCAACCCGGCGGCACGCTCGACACGGTGCTCGGCTTCTTCGGCGTGAACGAAGCGTCGGCGCCGCAGTGGCTGGGCAACCCCGACATCGTCAACTTCTCGCTGGCCGGTACCTCGGTGTGGCGGTACATGGGCCTCAACTTCGTGCTCTTCCTGGGGGCCATCCAGTCGATCCCGGGCGGCATCTACGAAGCCGCCGAGCTCGACGGGGCGTCACGCTGGCAGCAGTTCCGCTACCTCATCGCCCCGAGTATCAAACCCATCATCAGCCTGTCGTTCATTCTGGCCGTCTCCGGCAGCCTGGCCGTCTTCGAGATCCCGTTCATCATGCTCGACGGCGCCAACGGCTCCACGACCTTCGTCATCCAGACCGTCAAGCTGGCCTTCGAGAACAACAAGGTGGGCCTGGCCTCGGCCATGGCCGTCATCCTGCTCTTCATCGTGCTGATCGTCACGTGGGTGCAACGACTCCTCGTTCCCGAGGAGGAGGTGGACCTGTCATGAGGGCAGTCACCCCCCGGTCGGCCCTGGCCAGCACGGGAAAGTACGCCAGTCTGGTGCTCTGGAGCCTCATCGCCCTGGTCCCCCTGGTGGTGATGGGCCTCACCTCGCTGAAGTCACCGAAGGACTACGCCACCAGCGGGCCGCTCGAGCTACCGAAGTCGCTGGCTTTCAGCAACTTCACGAGGGCCTTCACCGACGCCAAGATGGGCGAGGCCTTTCTCAACACGACGTTCATCCTCGTCATCTCGGTGGCCGGCACCATCGTCATCGGCACCATGACGGCCTACGCCCTCGACCGCTTCGCGTTCCGGTTCAAGAAGCTCGTGGTGGCCCTGTTCCTCGTCGCCACCCTGGTGCCCGGGGTCACCACCCAGGTCGCCACCTTCCAGGTGATCAACACCCTTGGCCTCTACGACACCCGGTGGGCGCCGATTGCCCTGTTCCTCGGTACCGACATCGTCTCGATCTATATCTTCGTGCAGTTCATGCGGTCCATCCCGATCTCGCTCGACGAGGCTGCCAAGCTCGACGGCGCGAACCACTTCCGCATCTACCGCAGCATCATCTTCCCGCTCCTCAAACCGGCCATCGCCACCGTCGTCATCATCAAGGGCATCGCGGTCTACAACGAGTTCTACATCCCCTTCCTCTACATGCCCGACAGTGATCTCGGCGTGATCTCGACGTCGTTGTTCCGCTTCAAGGGCCCGCTCGGCACCCAGTGGGAGGTGCTCTCAGCCGGCGCCATCATCGTCATCGTCCCAACCCTGATCATCTTCCTGCTGCTCCAGCGCTGGATCTACAACGGCATCTCCGCCGGAGCCACGAAATGACCGAACCCACCATGACCACGGGAGACATCTCGATGCACGCCATCGACCTGCACGACGGTTGGAGCCTGCTGGCGACCGGTGGGCCCGTGCCTGCGGCGCTCGAGGGCCGCACCGTGCCCGCCACGGTGCCGGGCACGACCCACACCGACCTGCTCGCGGCGCAGCTCATCGACGACCCGTACCTGCGCCTCAACGAGACCGAGGTAGCGTGGATGCACCGGGCCCAGTGGCGCTACGAGCGCGAGCTGGCCGTGGCTCCAGCGGAACCCGACGAGCGGGTCGACCTCGTCTTCGAGGGCCTCGACACGGTGGCGACGGTCTCCCTCGGTGGGCACGTTCTCGGACACACCGCCAACCAGCACCGCACCTTTCGTTTCGACGTGCGAGAGTCGCTGGCCAGCGCCACGGGTGGTCGGATGCCGCTCACCGTCGACTTCGCGTCGGCGCTGGAGAGCGCCGAGTCAGAGGTCGCGCGCATCGGTGCCCGTCCGGCGGCCTACGACTACCCGCTGGGCATGGTGCGCAAGATGGCGTGCAGCTTCGGCTGGGACTGGGGCCCTGACCTGCAGACCGCCGGCATCTGGAAACCGGTCCGTCTCGAGCGCTGGCGCACCGCCCGCCTCGCTTCGGTTCGCCCGTTGGTCACCGTGACTGACGCCGTCAACGCTGCGCAGGTGCAGGTGCATGTCGACGTCGAACGCTCTGGGCTCGGCGCCGCGAACGAGCCCATCGTCGTTCACGCCCGTCTGACCAGACCCACGGGGGAGGTCATCGAGGCAACGGCCACCGCACCGGTGGGCAGCAGCTCGGCCGTGGTCGTCATCGACGTACCGGAGCCTGAGCTCTGGTGGCCGGTCGGCTACGGCGAGCCGACTCTGCACGACCTCGAGGTCGAGATCGGCACCAAGGGCGCGAGCTGCGCCGTGCTCGACCGGTGGCAGCGCCGCATCGGCCTGCGGTCGGTGCGGGTCGACACGAGCGACGACGAGTTCGGCACGGCCTTCGTGATCCTCGTCAACGACGCCCCGGTCTTCGTCAAGGGCGCCAACTGGATTCCCGACGACCACCTGCTCACCCGCATCACCCGGGAACAGCTGTCACGACGTATCGGTCAGGCCCGGGGGGCGAACCTCAACCTGCTGCGCGTCTGGGGTGGCGGCATCTACGAGTCGGAGCAGTTCTACCAGCTGTGCGACGAGGCAGGAATCATGGTGTGGCAGGACTTCCTGCTCGCCTGCGCTGCCTACCCCGAGGAGGAGCCGCACCGCAGCGAGTTCGAGGCCGAGGCCCGCGAACACGTCGCGCGGCTCACCGCCCACCCCAGCCTCGTGCTGTGGAACGGCGGCAACGAGAACCTCTGGGGCTTCATGGAGTGGGGCTGGCAGGACGAGCTGCAGGGTCGAACGTGGGGCCACTACTACTACACGGAGCTGTTCCCGGCGATCGTGGCCGAGCTGGCGCCCACCACCCCGTACGCCGACGGCAGCCCCTACTCGCCGCGCGCTGCCCTCGACGCCATGAGCCCTAACGACCCCGACCACGGCACCCACCACCAGTGGGATGTCTGGAACCGTCTCGACTACACGCAGTACCGCAGCGAGATCCCCCGGTTCTGCAGCGAGTTCGGGTTCCAGGGGCCTCCGGCCTGGCACACCATGGAACGGGCCATGACGAACGCGGACGGCCAGGTGGCCATCAAGAACGACCCGGTGTGGTTGCTGCACCAGAAGGCTGACGACGGCAACGGCAAGCTCGACCGCGGCCTCGAGCCGCACCTCGGTGTGCCCGACGACTTCGCCGACTGGCACTGGGCCACGCAGCTGAACCAGGCCCGGGCGGTGGCCCACGCCCTGACCCACTACCGCTCGTGGTGGCCGCGCACGGCCGGCGCCATCGTCTGGCAGCTCAACGACTGCTGGCCCGTCACGTCGTGGGCGGCTATCGACGGTGACGAGATCGTCAAACCGCTGTGGTGGGCGCTGCGTTCGAGCTTTTCCGACCGGCTGCTGACGGTTCAGACCCGGCCCGACCCATCGACGGGGGAGCCCGTTCCGGTGCTCGCGGCCGTCAACGACACCGGCACCCGGTGGACCGGCGAGGTGGCGCTGCGCCGCGAGAGCCTGGTCGGAGCATTGCGGGCCGAGGCGAGCCTGGTGCTCGACGTGCTACCGCGGTCGGTACAGCTGCTGACACTTCCGCCCGAGCTGCGCACTCCTGATGACCCGACGGCAGAGGTGCTTGTCGCGAAGGTGCCTGTTGGTGCAGGCGCGACAGCCGACGCAGCCACCCTGGTGAGTGAGGTGCACTGCTGGGCCTCCGACCTCGAGCTGTCGCTGCATCCCGAGGCCGCGACCGTCGACGTCGAGGCTGTCAGCGACGGGTACCGCGTGACGGTGGTCGCCGCCCGTGGGATCGTCAAGGACCTCACCCTGCTCGTCGACCGTCTCGATCCCGGCGCCACGGTCGACCAGGCCCTCGTGACCCTCCCGGCCGGGGCGAGCACGACCATCCACGTGCGCAGCTCGGTCGCCGGGCTCGAAGCGGCCCTGGCCGCCGCGCCGGTGCTGCGCACCGCCAACGACCTGGCCCGAACTCGCGCTGGAAGCGAAAGGGCCGCGATGGTGTGAGGAGGGCGGCGCCGACGCCCTAGGCTGAGTCGGTGCAACACTCTGACGCTGTCGGTCTCGTGCTGGCGAGGCCGGCGCGAATGCTGGGGATCGAGCCATTCTTCGCCGAGCTCATCGCGGGGATCGAGGAGGGGCTGTCCATCGAGGGCCGGTCTCTGCTGCTTCACGTCGTGCCCGACGCGGAGCGGGAGCTGGCCGCGTACCGCCGATGGGCCACCGGGTCGATGGTCGAGGCCGTCGTCGTCGTGAACCTGCACGCCGGTGACGACCGCCTCGCACTGCTCGCCGAGCTCGGCATCCCGGCCATCGTCATCGGCGGACCACGCGCCGGGCTCCCCGTCTCGAGCGTGTGGGTCGATGACGACCGGGCCATGACGGATGCCGTCAACTACCTCGCGCTGCTGGGCCACCAGCGCCTGGCGAGGGTCAGTGGTCCGGTTGGCCTGCACCACAGTGATGTTCGCGACGCTGCCTTCCGCCGTGTCTGTGAGGAGCACGGGTTGCACGCCACGACCGTCGAGGGGGACTACTCCGAGGAGGCCGGGCGACGATGCACGAGGTCGCTACTGGGCCGGTCGGGCCCACCGACGGCCATCGTGTACGACAACGACGTGATGGCCCTGGCCGGGATGGGCGTGGCGACCGAGCTCGGGCTGACGGTGCCGGCCGACCTGTCTCTGGTGGCGTGGGACGACTCCCCGATGTGTCGCCTGTCCAACCCGCCGTTGTCGGCCGTCACCCTCGACGTGCACGCCATGGGCAACCAGGCCGCTGACGCCGTGCTCAACACGCTCGCGGGCGGGCCGGTGAGGTCCTACCTCGTACCCCAACAGCGGCTGAGCACCCGGGGGACCACGGCGGCTCCGCCCGGCGACTCACCGACGGGCGAAGGGCCCGACTGACCTCGCGTGCGCCCGCAGGAGTGAGCGCTGCCGAACCGATAGGCTCACCGCAGTCGACAAGAGGAACTCCTGGCATGGTGAGCACGAGCAACGGAACAACCCCCTTCGACGTGCGCCGCGCCGGGGTGCTGCTGCATCCCACGTCGTTGCCGCCCTCACCCGGAACCTCTGGCGCGGGGACCCTGGGCGAGCAGGCCTACCGCTTCGTCGACTTCTTGGCGGCCGCTGGTCTCACGGTCTGGCAGGTCCTCCCGCTCGTGCCCGTGCACGAGGAGGAGCTCTCTCCCTACAACGCCCTGTCGGCCATGGCCGGAAACCCCGCCCTGATCGACCGCGCGCGGCAGGCCGAGTCGGGCCTCGTTGACGCTGCTTCGCTGACGCAGACCCAACGGGCCGCCTACCACGCGTGGTGTGTCGACCACTCGAACTGGCTCGACGCCTACGCCGAGTACTCCGTCTTGCGCGACCTGTTCGACCGACGTGACTGGCAGGAGTGGGAACCGGGCCTGCGCGACCGCGACCCGGCCCGCATTGAGCAGGTGCTGGAACCGCACGCGGCTCGTCTCGAGGAGCTCCGCTTCGAGCAGTGGGTCTTCGCGTCGCAGTGGGACGATCTACGTGCGTACGGGGCTCGGGCCGGCATCCTCTTCTTCGGTGACCTACCGATCTTCGTGGCGGCCTTCAGCTCGGATGTGTGGGCCAACCGAGAGATGTTCGAGCTCGACGCGCAGGGGCGGCCGATCACGGTGACCGGGGTGCCGCCTGACTACTTCGCCGTCGACGGGCAGCGGTGGAACAACCCGCACTACGCCTGGGACCGCATGGCGGCCGACGACTTCGCCTGGTGGCGGGCCCGGATCGGCCGACAACGAGAGCTGTTCGACCTTGTGCGGATCGACCACTTCCGCGGCTTCGAGGCGGCCTGGCACGTACCTCTGGAGGCGAAGACGGCCCGCGAGGGCCACTGGGTGCCGGGGCCCGGCGTCGAGGTGCTCCGGGCGCTCGTGGAGACGGCCGGCGAGGGGACCCTCGTCGCCGAGGACCTCGGAGTGATCACGCCCGAGGTGACGGCCCTGCGCGACCGCTTCCGACTGCCCGGCATGAAGATCCTCCAGTTCGCCTACAACGACGACCCGGACAACCCCTATCTGCCGAAGTTCCATGGTGAGCTCAGCGTGGTCTACACCGGCACCCACGACAACGACACGACCCTCGGCTGGTGGGAGGGCGTCGACGCGAGCACCCGGAGGAAGGTTCTCGCCGCTGTGCCCGACCCGGACGAGCCGATGCCCTGGGCGCTTATTCGGCTTGCGCTGAGCTCGACCGCGAGGCTGGTCGTCGTGCCGGCCCAGGACCTGCTCGAGCTCGGGACGCAGAGCCGGATGAACGTTCCAGGAGTGGCCGACGGCAACTGGGGGTGGCAGGCCGAGACGGGCTCGTTCGACCAGACCCTCTCGCGGCGGGTCCACGCCATGGTCGCTGCCGCCGACCGGCTGGCCTCCGAGGGTCTTTAGGAGCGGGTGCTGAGCTCGCTTGCGATGGCGTCGGCGGCGCGGTGCAGCGGTGCGACCGCTCGGTCGATGGCGTCGTCGCCCATCCGGGTGAGCGGCCCTGACATCGAGATGGCGAGACGCGAGTCGCCGGGCACGGCCACCGCGACACAGCGCACCCCGAGCTCCTGCTCCTGGTTGTCGAGGGCGTAACCGCGTTCGCGCACGAGGATGAGCTCGTCGATGAAGGCGTCGGGGGTGACCAGGCTGTGCTCGGTACGCCCGGCCATGCCGGTGCGCCCGAGCAGCGCCCGAACGCCGGACTCCGGGTCGTGGGCGAGAATGGCCTTGCCCACAGCGGTGGTGTGCGGGTCGACCCGGCGGCCGACCTCGGTGAACATCCGCATGGAGTTCTGCGAGGGCATGACCTGACCGATGTAGACGATCTGGTCACCGTCGAGCATGGCCAGGTTGACCGACTCCCCGAGGGCCCCGACCACGTCGGTCAGGTGCGGTCGCGCCCAGGTTGCCAGGCGTCGTGACGTCGTCTCGCCGAGCCGGATGAGCCGTGGCCCCAGCGAGTACTGCCGCGACGGCTCCTGGCGCACGTAACCGAGGTCGACGAGGGTGCGCACGAGGCGGTGGATCGTCGGCAGGGGAAGGCCGGTGTCGGCGGCCAGCTGAGAGAGCGAGATCACGCCGCCGGCATCGGCGATGGTCTCGAGGATGGCGAAGGCCCGGTCGAGCGACTGCACCCCCCCGCTCCCGGGGGCTTTGGGGGCCTTGATGGCCGCTCCGGACACCGCGGTCAAGGCGGTCTCGGCGGTCAGTGGTGCAGGCATGGCACTCCCTCGGGTCTTTCTCACAAAAAAAGCACGTAAATGAAAGTGTGTTTCCGTACTATGAAATCATAACGCAGATCGACACGAAGCCCTGTGATCAGAGGCCGCTCCCGGCCATGACCTCAAGCACCTTTGCGCCGGTCGCCGCCGACCCAGACCCCGACGACGTCAGCGCTACAGGCCATGGCGAAGGTCTTGGCCAGAGCGTCCTCCGGGGAAGCGGCGTGGCGCAGGCCCACCTCGAACGGGTCTCCTGGCCGGGGGCGAACCCAGACGGCGTCGAAAGCCTTCCCGACGCCGAGGTCTCCCACCTCCTCGCCCTGGCCCAGAGACAGCGCCCCCGCGCGGGTGGCCAGATAGAGCAGGTCGGGGGCTGACAGGGGCAGGCCGCGCTCGCCTTGCAGCTGCTGCACGAAGTACGCCTGCAGCCCCTCCTTGAAGAGGCAGAAGCCGGTGCCGGCGCCGACGTCGGACCCCAGGGCCACCCGCACGCCGTGGTCGACGTGCCGGCGCAGGGCGAACAGCCCGCTACCGAGCGCGGAGTTGCTGGTGGGACAGTGCGCGACGGAGGCGCCGCGCGCGCCGAGCACCGCGAGCTCGGGATCGGTGGCGTGGACGTTGTGGGCGATCACGCTCTGGGGCCCCAGCAGACCGTGCCGATCGTAGGTGTCGATGTAGTCGCGAGCCTGCGGGAAGAGGCGCGCCACCTCGGCGACCTCGGCCGTGTTCTCGTTGGCATGGGTGGTGAACCAGGCCCCGGGCACCTCGTTCAGCACGGCCGCGCAGGCATCGAGCACGGCCGCACTGGCCGAGAGTGAGAAGCGAGGCGTGACGGCGTAACGCAGCCGTCCCCGGCCGTGCCAGCGCTTCGCCAACGCCAGCGACTCTTCGTACGCGCGCTCGGCCGTGGTGAGCAACGGTTCCGGAAGGGCCCGGTCGCTCACGACCAGGCCCGAGGTCACGCGGAGCCCGACCCGTTCTGCCTCGTCGAAGAGGTTCTCGACGGCGGGAGCGAAGTGGGCCCCGAAGACCAGCGCCGTGGTCGTGCCGGCCGAGACGAGACCCTGCACGAAATCGGTGGCCGCGCCGGTGGCATAACCGGGGTCTTCGAGCCGAGCCTCCTCGGGTAGTGCGGACCTCTCGAGCCAGTCGAGCAGCGGCATCCCGAGGGCGCCGATCGAGCGCACCTGCGGGTAGTGCACGTGAGTGTCGATGAGACCGGGAAGGACCAGGCCCTCGCTCAGGTCAACGACCTCTTCGTGGGGATGCCGCCCCGCGACCTCGGCGAACCGATCGCGCTCGACGATGGTGCCGTCGGTGACGAGCAGCCCGGCATCGGTCTCGGCACGCAGTTGGATGCCGCCCGGGGCGTCACCGTCGGGGGTGTCGAAGAACGTGCCGCGAAAGAGCGTCACTGCGGTGACTCCTGCATCGCCGGGGCCGGCGAGAAGCTGCGCACGAGGTCGGCGGCCACGCTGACGGCGATGGTGGCGGGGTTCTTACCGAGCACGTCCGGCAACCCGATCGGGGTCGTGATGCGGGCCAGTGCCTGCGGCGAATGTCCTTCGGCCGCCAGGGCCTTGCGGAAGCGAGCCCACTTCGCCGATGAACCGATGAGACCGATCGCGCCCAGTCGGGGGCTGCGTAGAGCCATGTCGCACAGGGCGGCGTCCTCGGCGTGGTCATGAGTCATGATCAGCACCTGGCATCCGTCGGGCAGCTGGCTCAGCGCCATCTCGGGCACCGGCGCATGGTGCACATGGATGCGGGCGACGGCATCACCGAGCGGGGTGAGCCGCTGCGGTTCGAGATGCGCGGCACGTGAATCGACGAGGTGCACCTCGAGATCGTGCCGGGCCAGGATGCGCGCGAGCTCGAGGCCGACATGGCCGACGCCGAAGATGGCAACGGCCGGCACCACGGGCAGCGGCTCGAGCAGGAGGTCGACCTCGCCACCGCAGCACTGCCGACCGTGAGCAGCCTCGGCCTTGTCGGTGAGCCGTACGTGCACCGACTCGGGGGTGAGCGCGCCCCCGGCGATCATGGCGCGGGCCCGCTCGATCGCGGTGGCCTCGAGGTTGCCGCCGCCGACGGTGTCCCACTCGGCGTCGGCGCCGACGACCATCTTGGCCCCGGCTTCCCGCGGCGCGTGACCCCTCACCGAGGTGATGGTCACGAGCACTCCGGCCCGACGCTCGGTGCGCAGCCGCTCCACGGCACGCAGCCAGTTCACGGTCGCACGACCGCGGGTTGCCGCGAACCCTGCGATGCACCCGGTGTCGGCTCGTGGGTGGGCACGGGCGAGCCGACGACCTGCTCCGACCTCGGGTGCATGGCGTGCGCCGAGGGGCCGGGTTGGTCGGGGACGGCCCCGGTGCCCCCCTCGGGCGTCGCTCGGTGGCTGGCAGCGGCCTCAGAACGGGCCGACTCGACCGCCCAGTAGACGGCCTCGGGCGTGGCCGGCGAGGCGAGGTCGACGCTGGTGCCCGCCGGCCCGAAGGCGGCGGCGGCCTGACGCAGCGCCTCGCGTACCGAGAAAGCGAGCATGAGAGGCGGCTCGCCGACCGCCTTGCTGCCGTAGACGGCGCCGTCCTCATGAGCGTGCTCGAGCAGCGAGACGTTGAACTCCTCGGGCATCTCCGAGAACGAGGGCAGCTTGTACGTACTGGCCGCCTGCGTGGCCAGGCGACCACGGTTCGGCCCGTCGCTCTCGTCCCAGCGCAGGTCCTCGAGGGTGAGCCAGCCTGCGCCTTGTACGAACCCACCCTCGATCTGACCGAGGTCGACCAGCGGCGAGAGGCTGTCGCCCACGTCGTGCACGATGTCGACGCGCAGGGTGCGATAGGCCCCGGTGAAGCCGTCGACCTCGACCTCGGTGGCCGCCACGCCGTAGGCGAAGTACTTGAACGGGGTGCCGTGCATCGTGGCGGAGTCCCAGTGCAAGCCCTCGGTGCGGTAGTAGCCGGCGGCCCAGAGCTGAACCCGCTGGAAGTAGGACTGGACCACGAGGTCGTCCCAGTCGAGCTGCCCGCCCGAACCGCCGATACCGCGAACCACGCCCGCCTCGAACACGACCTCGTTCGGGTGCACGCCGAGGCTTCCGGCGGCGACCTGGGCGAGTCGTTCACGAATCTGCTCGCAGGCGTTCTTGACGGCGCCACCGTTGAGGTCGGCGCCCGAGCTCGCAGCCGTGGCAGAGGTGTTCGGTACTTTGTCGGTTCGCGTCGGCGCCAGTCGCACCCGCGACAGGGGCACCCCGAGGCTGGTGGCCGCCACCTGCAGCATCTTCGTGTGCAGCCCCTGCCCCATCTCGGTTCCGCCGTGGTTGATCAGCACCGAGCCGTCCTTGTAGACGTGCACGAGCGCACCGGCCTGGTTGAACGCCGTGAGGTTGAACGAGATGCCGAACTTGACCGGGGTCACGGCGATGGCCCGCTTGGTGTGCTCGTGGTGCCGGTTGAACTCGGTGACCCGCGCCTGTCGGTCGATCACCTCGCCCTGGCTCAGCACGGCGTCCCAAGCGGCGGTCAGGCGCTCGGCGTGGCGCACCGGCATCCCGTAGGGGGTGCTCTGACCCTCGACGTAGAAGTTGCGCCGTCGCAGCTCGTGGGCCTCGATGCCGATCAGGGGGGCGCAGCGCCCGAGGATGTCCTCGATGACGAGCATGCCCTGCGGCCCGCCGAAGCCCCGGAACGCTGTCTGCGACGTCTTGTTCGTGCGCGCGATACGCCCGTTGACCCGCACGTTCGGGATGAAGTAAGCGTTGTCGATGTGACAGAGCGCGCGCGCCAGCACTGGCTCCGAGAGGTCGAGGCTCCACCCGCCGTCGGCGGTCAGGGTGGCGTCGAGGGCCTGGAGCATCCCCAGCTCGTCGAGCCCCACCCGCCACTGGGCGTGAAAACCGTGCCGCTTGCCCGTCATGGTCATGTCCTGCGTGCGGTTCAGTCGTACTCGAACCGGTCGACCGGTCAGTACCGCTCCGAGACAGGCGATGGCGGCGAGGCCGTGCGGTTGCATCTCCTTGCCGCCGAAGCCGCCCCCCATCCGCAGGCACTGCACCGTGACCTCGTTGCTCGACCGGCCCAGCACGTGCGCGATGATCTCCTGCGTCTCGCTCGGGTGCTGGGTGCTCGACTGCGCGAACAGCTGCCCCGACTCGTCGACGTGCGCGAGGGCACAGTGGGTCTCGAGGTAGAAGTGCTCCTGGCCGGCAAACTCGAACTCACCGCTGAACACGTGGGCGGCCTGGTCGAACGCCGTCTCGATGTCACCCCGTTCCAGGTGCGGTTGCGCACCCTGGAACGACTGCGCCTCGATGGCCTCGCCGAGCGTGACGATCGCAGGTAGCACCTCGTAGTCGACCTCGACCGCGTTCGCGCCGAGGCGCGCGGCCTCGAGGGTGTCGCCGAGCACCCACGCCACGGCGTGACCGTGGTACATCACCTCGCTCGGGAAGAGCGGCTCGTCGTGCTTGACGCCGGCGTCGTTGACACCCGGTACGTCAGCCGCCGTGAGCACCCGGACGACCCCGGGCACCTCGAGGGCGCGACCGGTTCGCAGTCCGGTCACCGTGGCCCGGGTGTGGGGGGCCTGCACCGGCCAGGCGTGGAGCACGTCGCGGGTGCGCAGCACGAGGTCGTCGGTGTACAGGGCGGTGCCGGTGACGTGCAGGGCCGCGGACTCGTGCGGGATCCCCTGACCGACAACGGGGTTGGCGGGTCGTTCGGACAGCTGGCTCATGCTGGGACCTCCTCGGTGGATGCCGTACCGTGCTGGGCGTGCAGCTTGAGCAGGGCGGTTCCGAGCATCGCTGCTCGGTAGTTGGCGCTGGCTCGGTGGTCGCTCATGGGGGTGCCTTCTCGGCGCATCACGGCCGCCGCCTCTCGGGCGACGTCGCGGGTGAAGGGGCGGCCCTCGAGGGCCGCCTCGGTGTCTCGGGCGCGGATGGGGGTCGCGGCCACGCCGCCCATCCCGATTCGCGCCTTCGTGACGACGCCTTCCTCGAGGGTCAGGGCGAAGCCGACGGCCACGCTGCTGATGTCGTCGAAGCGACGCTTGGCGATCTTGTGGAAGGCGGTGACGGGACTGAGTGGCAGGGGGATCCGGATTGCCAGGATCAGCTCGTCGGCCCGCTTCGCGCTGGCGCGATAACCGGTGAAGTAGTCGGCCAAGGGCACCGACCGCTCGCCCGATGACGAGGCGAGCACCACCACGGCCTCGAGGGCGAGCAGGGCCGGCGGGGCGTCACCGATGGGCGAGCCCGTGCCGAGGTTGCCGCCGATCGTGGCGCCGTTGCGGATGAGTCTGGAGGCGAACTGGGGAAACATCTGTGCCAGCAAGGGGATCCGACCATCGAGGCGGGCCTCGATCTCGGACAGCGTCAGGGCCGCGCCCAGTTCCACGGCGTCCTCGCCCACCTCGAAGGTGCGCAGCTCGGCGACCCGGTCGATGCCGATGACGAAGGGGGCACGCACGCCCCGGATGTTGACCTCGACACCCCAGTCGGTCGAGCCGGCCACAAGCGTCGCGTCGGGGTGCTCCGCTCGCAGCGCCAGCACCTCCTCGAGGTCGGCCGCGCGGGCGTAGGTGCCGGATGCCGTGATGAGCCGGGTCGGCACGGCATCCGGCGCCGGCCGGCCACGACGTTCGGCCAGAACGTCGGTCTCCGCGGGCGCACCGAGGGCGTAGGCGGCGTCCCTGATCGGCCGGTAGCCGGTGCACCGGCACAGGTTGCCGGAGAGGGCGTGAAGGTCGAAACCATTGGGACCGCATTCGTGTCCGTCGCCCACGGCCTCAGTCTCGGTGGCGACAACTCGACCAGGGCGGTAGTACTCGGCCGCCATGCTGCAGACGAAGCCGGGGGTGCAGTAGCCGCACTGCGACCCGCCCCGCACCGCCATCTCGAACTGCACGGGGTGCATCTCTGCGGTGGTGCCCAGGCCCTCTGCCGTCACGACCTCCTGGCCGTCGAGGGAGGCGGCGGGGATGAGGCAGGCGTTGATGGCCGTCCATTGAGTGCCGGCTTCGTCGTGATCGCCGGCGGGGCGGGCCACCAGCACCGAGCACGCACCACACTCTCCCTCGGCGCAGCCCTCTTTCGCTCCGGTGAGCCCCAGCTCACGAAGCCAGTCGAGGGCCGAGGTCTGGGCACTGACTCCGTCGAACCCGCAGGCTCGGCCGTTGACGATGGCACCGGCAGTGTCAGTGGGTGCGGTCGTGGACGACATGTTCACTCCTTGTCAGGTGCAACGATGCACCGGTTCAACCGATCGACGCGATCAGTCGCATGGTTAGAGTGAAGCCGATCCGCTGGTTATCCATGCTGAACAGCGATCGGAAGTTCATCTGACTATACGACCCGCTCATCGGCGAGGCAACGGTTTCGGAAGTACAATTTCGCATTGCGGAGGTTACGAGCAAGCGAGCAGCGTGGTGCTGGCTCGCTGGAGGTCGACGGCGAGGCGCTCCTCTTCCACGGTCGTGAGTCGGTCGCGCTCCACGACCGTCCGACCTCCGACGAGCAGCAGCTCCAGCGGAGGGCGGTCGCCGAGCACGAGGCCGGCGACGCGGTCGAGGATGTCGCCGTGCGCCAGGCCGTCGACCCGCCAGAGCGCGACATCGGCGAGCTTGCCCGGTTCGAGCGAACCGATCTGGTCGTCCCAGCCGAGCACCCTGGCCCCGCCGATGGTGGCCATCTCGAGCGCGTCGCGCACGCCGAGCGCGGTCGGGCCGCCGACGGCACGAGCGAACAACAAGGCGTGCCGGGCCTCCTCGAGCATCGACGACGACTCGTTGGAGGCCGGGCCGTCGACTCCGAGGCCCACCGGCACCCCGGCGTCACGTAACGCTCGAGTGCGGGCGATTCCGGCTCCGAGGCGAGCGTTGGACGATGGGCAGTGCGCCACTCCGCTGCCCGTGCGGGCGAGGGTGGCGATACCGGCGTCGTCGACGTGGATGCCGTGGGCGAACCACACGTCGGGACCGACCCAACCCAGCGACTCCATGTACTGCACCGGCGTCATGGCGAAGCGTTCGCGACAGAACGCGGCCTCGTCGATCGTCTCGGCCAGGTGCGTGTGCAGACGCACGCCGGCTCCGCGGGCGAGCCGAGCCGACTCGCGGAGCAGGTCTGCGGTCACGGAGAACGGAGAACACGGCGCCACCCCGACCCGCAGCATCGACTCCGGCGAGGGGTCGTGGTGCCGGTTGATCGCCTCGGCCGTGGCCGCCAGGATGTCATCAAGGCTTTCGACGACGTCATCGGGCGGAAGGCCTCCTCGCGAACGGCCGAGGTCCATCGAGCCGCGCGTGACCAGGAAGCGGGTGCCGACCTCGGCTGCCGCCGCGATCTCGGCCCCGAGCAGGTCACCGCCCCGGTGGGGGAAGACGTAGTGGTGGTCCATCGAGGTCGTGCACCCGGTACGGGCGAGCCAGCCGAGACCGGCCGTGGCCGCCGCCCTGGTGATGTCTTCGTCGAGGCCCGACCACACCGGGTATAACGTGGTGAGCCAGTCGAAGAGCGTTGAGTCACAAGCTATTCCACGAGTGGCCCACTGGTAGAGGTGATGATGGGTGTTGACCAGGCCCGGCGTCGCGACACATCCCCGCGCGTCGACGATGCGAACCGCGCCCGGCCTGAGGGCACCGAGCCCGGCGCCGCCGAGCCCGGCGCCGCCGAGCCCGCCGGCATCCGGTCTGGCCGCGTACCGGCCCTGGCCGACGGACACGATGCGGGTCCCCTCTATGACGACATGCCCCACGGTGTGCTCCGTGCGCGCAGCGTCCATCGTGACGACGGTGCATCCGTCGAGAACCAGCCGGCCGGCATCCGCGCTGCCGGCCCCGCTCACGACAGCCGCTCGATATCGACCGATCGCACGCGGGCGCTCTGGATCGGGTTGGCGTCGGCGACGAGGTCGTCGAAGCGGTAGGCGGCGATCTTGGCGATCTCGATGAGGGCAGCCGCGTGCTCGTGGCTCTGGCTGTTGTTGAGCCGCTCCCACCCGTGTCGCAGCACCTGGGCGTAGGAGTCGCGGTCGCGCACGCAGGTCACGAGGGGAAAGCCGAACCGCTCGCGGTACTGAGCGTCAAGGTCAGCCAGCTCGTCGTGGTCCTTGGCGTCGAGACGGGTCAGCCCGAGGGTGGACTGGTCCCGCAGCGAGTTCTCGCCCTCCTCACCGCCGGCCACGCTCTCTGAGCCCAGGTCGGGGTAGGCCTTGATGAGCTCGCGCTGCTCGCGCTCGCTGGCGGCAAACAGCGCCTCCTGGAAGGCCTGGCGCAGGTCCAGGGTGTCGGTGAACGGCTTCTGGTCGAAGGCGCGTTCGACGACCCAGATCGGCCCCTGGAACAGTCCATCGAAGGTCTCGACGAACTCGTCACGGGTCATGGCGTTGACGTCGCTCAGGCGAACGAGCTGGCCGGGCTCGCCGGCGACTGCCGGGCCCCGGCTGTTGCCGATGTGGTGGAAGATCGCGTTGAGCGCGATCGCGGTGATGCTGCCCAGGGTGATTCCCGAGCCGAAGATGATCTCCGCCCACGACGGAACGGCCTTCGCGACGTCGGGCTGCACGGTGACGAAGACGGCCAGACCGATGCTGGTGCCGACGATGACGACGTTGCGGTGGTCGTGGAAGTCGACGCGCGAGAGGGTCTGGATGCCGACGACGGCCACGGTGGCGAACATGGCCAAAGCGGCGCCGCCGAGCACCGGGTGGGGAATGCCGGCCACGATGGCGCCGGCCTTGGGGATGAGGCCGATGACGATCATGATGGCACCGGCCATGGCCACGACGTAGCGGCTCTTGACCCGGGTGAGGCGCACCAGCCCGACGTTCTCGGCGAAGCAGGTGTACGGGAAGGAGTTGAGCACGCCCCCCAGCG
>JBDTVJ010000007.1:0-43075 GCA_040007275.1 Terracoccus sp. | reverse complement strand
CGGTGTCCGAATCTCCCGACGTAAGCGGCCAAGGGCGCTCGTCGCTTCAGAGAGCGGCGGTTAGGCGGGCACTGTGGTGTTCCGACGGGCCTTAACAAAGTCGGTGAACTGCGACGTGTCAGCGTCGTAGTTCGGGTAGGCGGCCTGAAGTTGACTGATCCGCGCGATGTTGACGAGCACGGCGTCGAGGTCATCGTCGTTCAGCGCCTCCAACTCTGTCAGGTGTGCCTCCGCCGCGGCCATGGTCTCGTGAACAGAGACCGTCAGCGCCCCGGCTGCGCGGCGCAGTTCCAGGGTCAGCGCGTTGCGGCGGTCGCTCGTCGCGTGGTCGCCGACGATAGCCGCGTAGCCGCGCAGGCGGCCAAAATGCCCAGCCGTTCCTCGAGATCCGCCAACTCCTTCAGCAGTTCGTCCACGGGCGCCTCCGCGCCCGGCACCGAGTCGGTTCCCTCTTCGTGGCCCATGAGGGAGCTGACCAATGAGAAGAAGTGGATGACCTCGACGTCGCCCTTGCTGTTCAACCCTCTTCCCGAGAACAGGTCCATCGTCTCGACCGCGGTCGCCCAGGCGTGTTGCAACTGGGTGCGGACCTGCAGTTCGATCCGGAGCCCGTGGTACTCGGGCTTCGAGGCGCCGTACTCGTACGCGAGATGGACGCCTCGGTACCCCGAGCGCTTCGGTCCAGGGTCGTCGTGGAGGTAGTCGTAGACGCGCGTGACCCGGTTGCGGGAGCGCGGCAGGTCTCGCAGTACCCCCACCAAGCGCTCGACCTCCTCCACCGACTCGAACACGACCCGGTAGCCCCCGAGGTCATGCATGGTGGTCACGCTCATCGTCGGGATGCGGACCAACTTGTCGAGGATGGTCGGGAGTCGCTTGAGGCGCTGCGCGACGACCGCGTTCGGATTGACGGCCAGGGTCTTCTGGCGGACGGTTACCGTGACCGCGTTCAGCGGGAAGGCGTGCGCGCTGCGGAAGTTGCTCAGAACGGCGCGGGCCTCAGCCAGTTGCTCGGGCGTGCCCTTGGCCTTGCCGACGAGTTTGCTCGCGCGGCCGACCGTGCTCTTCGAGTGCTCGGGGGACGACGCGGGCGTCCATGTCCGAACGCTATCGGACGGCGCTGGCGCCCGCCTCGCATTTCGGCCGGCGGCCCTGGGCGAGTCTCCGGCCCTAGGTCATACGTCTTCCGTAGGCGCTGTGAGGCTAGCCCTATCTTGGCGAAGTGACGCACCCTCGAGGAGCGCCCAATCTGGGCCGGAGGGACCCGGTCGCTTATATGCAGTTCCGTGGGAATCCGCTCTGAGGCAGGTCAGGAAGACGGCTGGCAGCCTTGCCCGAGTGAGTCCGGGCAAGCCTGCGACGGCGGACAGGCCGTCCCTATGGGTTGTCCAGCAGCGAGCTGATTTCCTGATCCAGAAGCTCGCCCGTCGGCCATAAGGTATTCAGTCGACATACCCGAAATGCATAACGTCTGCTAATTGCCGCATACGAGGGGCGCTTGTGCGAACTTCGCTGAATCTCGATAGACAGCCCTGGGCGAGCGAGACCAGGGAGCGAACGACGTCGGTTCGCATGGCGTCAGTATCCAGCACGCTGCCCGCGGACGTTCAGGATTGGGTGGTGCTCGTTCGGGTGGGCTTGGGCGTCGTCGACTTGGTCGTCGTCGTCGTGGAGGTGGAGGTCGGGGGCGTGCTGTGCGAGGTAGCGGCCGTGCCCGCGGTGGAGCCGGGAACGCTGGCCGGGCCTTCGGGCTGGACCGTTCGCGTCGGCCACGGCGGCGGTACGGAGTCGACGGTGTCTTGGTCTGAGCAGGCGGCCGCGAGGGTGATGGTGGCGGTGATGGCAACGACCCCGGCGACTCGCAGCCAGGTCGACCGGTTCGGCTGCCGGTTCACTTGTCGATGTCCCCGACGACGAAGAACATCGAACCCAGGATGGCGACCATGTCGGAGATCAGCTGGCCCGGCAGCATCTGGGCGAGCACCGACACGTTGTTGAACGAGGCCGACCGCAGCTTCAGCCGCCACGGCGTCTTGTCGCCCCGCGAGACCAGGTAGTAGCCGTTGAAGCCGAGGGGGTTCTCGGTGGCGCAGTAGATCTGGCCTTCCGGCACCTTGACCACCTTGGGCAGCTTGACGTTGATCGGCCCCTGCGGCAGACCCCGCAGCCGCTCGACACAGGCCTGCGCGAGATCGAGGCTGACGTGCACCTGCTCGAGCAGCACCTCGAGACGCGAGAGGCAGTCGCCGGCCGAACGGGTCACCACCCGGCCGGGGCCGTTCTCGCCGAACAGCTCGGCGTAGGCGAGGTAGGGAGCGTCGCGGCGCAGGTCGATGTCGAGACCGCTGGCGCGGGCGATGGGGCCGGATACCCCGAAGGCCAGCGCCGTCTCGCGCGTCAGCACCCCGATCCGACGGGTGCGGGCCTCGAGGATCTCGTTGCCGACGATGAGGCTCTCGAGGTCGGGGATTCGCTTGCGGACGTCGGCGACGGTCGTCTCGACCCGGGTGAGCCAGCCGGCCGGTAGGTCCTCCTTGAGGCCACCGACGCGGTTGAACATGTAGTGCATCCGCCCGCCGGAGATCTCCTCCATCACCGCCTGCAGCTCCTCGCGCTCGCGAAAGGCGTGGAAGATCGGCGTGATCGCGCCGAGTTCGAGCGGGTAGGAGCCGAGGAACATCAGGTGGTTGAGCACCCGGTTCAGCTCGGCCAGCAGGGTGCGGGCCCAGACGGCGCGGGTCGGCACTTCCATGCCGAGCATCTGCTCGACGCCGAGCACGACACCGAGCTCGTTGCTGAAGGCGCTGAGCCAGTCGTGACGGTTCGCGAGCACGATGATCTGCCGGTAGTCGCGCACCTCGAACAGCTTCTCGGCGCCCCGGTGCATGTAGCCGATGATCGGCTCCGCGGTCACGATGCGTTCGCCGTCGACGACGATGCGCAGCCGCAGCACCCCATGGGTGGCCGGGTGCTGGGGGCCGATGTTGAGCACCATGTCGGCGGTGGCGAGCCCGCCTGCGCCGATGCCGACCGTCAGGGCGCGCTCGGTTCCGGAACGGGCCGCAGCGGTCGTCTCGGTCATGGGCCCGAGTATGCCGTGTGAACCTGCCCGCGCTGCACGCGAGTGGGGCAGAGTGTCCCCGTGACGACATCGTTCGACCTCCACGATCCTGCCTTCGTGGCCGACCCCTACCCCGGTCTGGCCCGGGCCCGGGAGCAGGCCCCGGTCGTGTGGCACGAGGGCCTCGGCCAGTGGGTGACCACCACCCACCGGGCGGCCAGTGACGTGCTGCGGGACCGCCGGCTGGGCCGCATCTTCCGCGAACGCTCAACGTCACCCGACGACCCGTGGACCGTGTTCGACTGGCTGCACGCCGACTCGATCCTCGACTCGGAGCCGCCGAAGCACACGAGACTGCGCCGGCTCGTGGCCGGAGCCTTCGCCCGCGGCCACGTGGCCCGGCTACGCCCACGGGTCGAACAGATCGCCGAGAGCCTGCTCGAGGAGGTGGTGGCCCGGTTCGAGCGAGACGGGCAGGTCGATGTCATCGAGACGTTGGCCGAACCGTTGCCCGTGCTGGTCATCTGCGAGCTGCTGGGAGCGCCGACCGACGACTGGAAGCAGCTGCGCGACTGGAGCCAGGCCATCGTCAAGATGTACGAGTTCGCCCCGTCACCCGCCGTCCAGCAGGAGGCCCAGCACGCGTGCGACGGTTTCGCCGCCTACGTGGAGCGGCTCGCGGCCGGTCGCCGCGAGCAGCCGGGCGACGACCTGCTCACCTCGCTGGTGCAGTCTCGCTACGGCGGTGACCGGCTTTCGGCGCGCGAGCTGGTCGCCACGGTCGTGCTGCTGCTCAACGCCGGCCACGAGGCGAGCGTCAACGGTTTCGGCAACGGCCTCGGGTCACTGCTGGCGAGCCCCGAGCAGCGCGATGCCGTGATCGCCGGCCTCGACGACGACGCCGTGGTCGAGCGGCTGGTGGAGGAGATGCTGCGCCACGACTCGCCCCTGCACCTGTTCGAGCGCACCGCCACGAGCGAGGTCGAGCTGCACGGCGTCACGATCGCAGCCGGGCAGAAGGTCTCGGCCCTGCTCGGAGCCGCGAACCGCGACCCTGCCGTGTTCGAGGCACCCGACCAGTTCCGGGCCGACCGCGACCCCAACCCGCACCTCGCGTTCGGCCTTGGCATCCACTTCTGCCTCGGCGCCCCGCTGGCCCGGATGGAGCTGGCGGTCAGCGTGCGAGCCCTGCTGCGCGCGCTGGGCCCCGTCGAGGTGGTCGAGGCGCAGCGTCGTCCGACGTTCGTGCTGCGTGGCTACGAACGGCTGGTCGTCGCACCAGACGGGAAGCGCCCATGAGTGAGCTGACCCCCTACATCTGTGTCTCCGACGGGCCGGCCGCCATGGCCTGGTACCGCGACGTGCTCGGCGCCCAGGTGGTCTACGAGCCGATCGTGATGCCCGACGGGCGTATCGGGCACGTCGAGATGGCCATCGACGGCGCCCGGTTCATGATGTCCGACGAGTTCGTCGGCGCCGGCGTCGCGGCACCCGACCCGAGCCGGGGCAACGACGTCAGCCTGCATCTGTCGGTTCGCGACGTCGATACGATCGCAGCCGCCGTCGTCGCGGCCGGGGTGTCCCTCGACCGCGGCCCGGAGGACAGTCCGCCGGCCGGTCGGGTCGCGGTGTTCCACGATCCGTTCGGGCATCGGTGGTTCCTCAACCAGCCGATCGACTAGCGTCGCCAGCCGATCGACCAGCGTCGCGCCCGGTGGTGGCCGGCAAGGTCATCCCTGGCGTCGACCTCGGACCACGAAGAACGCCCCGATCGCGATGACGACGAGCACCCCGACGCTGAGCAGCACCGGCACGAGCGAGGAGCCCTCGTTCGCCACCGCACTGGTAGCGGAGGCAGTGGCGCCCGCTGGTTCGCTCGTCGCTCCGGTCGTGCCGGTCGTGGGCGTGGTTCTGGTCGGTGGGGTGGCAGCGGCGGTGGAGCCGTCCGGGCCGGAACCGGCCTGGAACGAGAAGGTTCCCGTCACCGGGTGACCGTCTTCGGAGGTGACCCGGTAGGTGACGGTGTAGCCACCCGCTGGTGCGGTGGGTGAGACGGCCTGCACGACGCTGTTGCCCTCGATGGTGGGCTTGCCGCTGGCGACGTCACCGTCGGGGCCCTTGACGATCACCTGGGTGCCGATCGCGAGGGGTGGCTCGGCGAACTGGAGACTGACCGTCGACGGCATCGTCGCGAGCGTGGTGCCGTCGGCCGGCGCCGTCTTCTGCAGGACATCGTGCGCCGACGCGAGGCTCGGGAAGGCGAGTGCGACGACGGCGACGAGAACCAGGGAGAACAGCGAGGTGGCGAAGCGGCGCATGGGTTCAGGCTACGTCGCCACCGGAGACCTCTTCGATGGCCCACCAGAAGCCGCCGAAGCCGTCGGGGTCGATGAGGGCGGCCTCGGCCGAACAGCTCTGCAGGGCCCGGAGGTAGGCGAGGGGATCGGCAGTGGCGACGGTGTGATCCGGGAGTCGCCCATGCACCCCGAGCTCGCGCAGCACGTCGCGCTGGAGCCCCACGCGGTGGGCCCCGAGGCTGTCGACGGCCACGTGAGCCGTGATGTCGCACGACCCGTCGGGCACGGGGTCGACCTGCCGTCCCGACGCGTAGGCGGTGAGCGTGCCCGCAGGGGGCCGGGTGGCCTGCGTATGCCCATAGTCGACGGCGACGACGAGGCCGGAGCCGACCCGGTCGAGCAGCGCGCGCCAGGCGTCGTCGCGAGCCGAGCCGACCTCGATACGGTCGCCGGCATTGTCGACGGGCCAGTACGACCGGCACCAGTCCAGCTCGGCGGGCCCGAGCGGTCCACCCAACGTCTCGCGGCCGGATGCCGGCTCGACGAGCACCCGCCGCAGCCGGCCGTGGTCGTCGAGCTGCGACACGACACAGGGCACGACGTCGAGCCACTCGTGCGCGATCACCAACGCGTCGGTGAGGCCACGGAGCTGGTCGGGCAGATCTGCGCCACCCGGGGAGCGCACCCACTCAATGGCTTCATCGAGGCCGTCGGGGCGGTCGACCACGTCGACCGCCACCACCCGGGTCGCCATCTCTCGCGGTCGAGTGGCCACCGGGCCCGGTCGAGTGGCCATGTCCGTGTGTTCCGACAGGGCCGAGAGCAGGTGAGCCGCCAGCTCGCCCCGGCCCGCTCCGACGTCGACGACGACAGCGGGCGGGAGGGAGTGGGATGACATCCAGAGGCGGAGCAGGGCCGCAGCGAGCACCGCCCCCGTGGGGCCGTGGGTGGCCGTGCTGAAGTGGGCGGCCGGCCCTGCTGCGGCACGGTAGAAACCGCGCTCAGCGCCGTACAGCGCCTCGTGCCAGGCTTCGCGCCAGGGGCGTAGCGACGGGAGAGGATCCACGGCGACCGACTGTAGGCGATAACGTTCAACACGTGACCAGCCCGCTCGATCGTCCTGCCCGCTTCGACGTCGGCGTCGTCGGCGCGGGGCGGGTCGGCGCGACGCTCGGGGCGGCCCTCGCCCGGGCGGGGCATCGGGTCACGGGTGTGTCGGCTGTGAGCGAGGCGAGCCTGGCCCGGGCCGAGGCGATGCTGCCGGGGGTGCCGGTGCGCACCGTGCCGGAAGTTGTCGACGGTGCCCACCTCGTGCTGCTGGCCGTGCCCGACGACGCCCTGGCCGAGCTGATCGCCGGGCTCGCCGCCACCGAGACCTTCACCCCGGGTCAGCTGGTCGTCCACACGTCGGGCGCCCACGGCATCTCGGTGTTCGAGTCGGCCGCCGACACGCAGATCATGCCCCTGGCCCTACACCCGGTGATGACCTTCACGGGCACGGCGATCGACCTCGACCGACTGCAGGACTGCTGCTTCGGCGTCACCACGGTCGACCTGGCCCGCCCTCTGGCAGAGGCGCTCGTCATCGAGATGGGCGGCGAACCGGTGTGGGTGCCGGAGCGACAGCGGGTGACCTACCACGCCGGGTTGGCGCACGGTGCCAACCACCTCGTCACCCTGGTGGCCGAGTCGATGCAGCTGCTCGAGACGGCGGGTATCGACGATCCCGCGCGGGTGCTCGAACCGTTGCTGTCAGCCGCGCTCGCGGGCGCCCTCCAGCAGGGGGATGCCGCTCTCACCGGCCCCGTGGCCCGGGGTGATGCCGGCACGGTGGCCGAGCACGTGCGGGTGCTGGGGCAGGTGGCCCCCGACATCCTTCCGACCTACCTGGCCCTGGCCCGCGCGACGGCGCAGCGGGCCCTGCTGAGCGGCCGGCTGAGGGCGTCGACGGCGCAGCCCCTGCTCGAGCTGCTCGCCCACCAGGAGGAGAACCCGTGACCGACGAAAGCGGCCGAGGCGACGGCGCGGCATCCGGGCCGGTCGTGGTGCGCAGTCGCGACGCGCTCTTGGCGGCCCGCTCCGCCCTCGGTGACGGCGACGTCGCGGTCGTCATGACGATGGGGGCGCTGCACGAGGGCCACGCCAGCCTGATCCAGGCGGCCCGGGCGGCCCACGCACGGGTCATCGTCACGATCTTTCTCAACCCGCTGCAGTTCGGGCCCAAGGAGGACCTCTCGCTCTACCCCCGCACCTTCGAGGGCGACCTGCGAATCTGTTCGGATGCCGGTGTCGACCTTGTCTTCGCCCCCACCCCCGATGTCATCTACCCCGACGGCGATCCCGCGGTGCGGGTGTCGGCGGGCCCTCTCGGGGACGTGCTCGAGGGTCAGTCGCGGCCGGGACACTTCGACGGCATGCTGACCGTCGTGGCCAAGCTGATGCACCTGACCCGTTGCGACGCAGCCTACTTCGGCCAGAAGGACGCCCAGCAGCTGTTGCTCATCCGGCGGATGTGCCGCGACCTCGACTTCCCGTTGCGGGTCGTAGCGGTGCCCACCGTTCGCGAGCCAGACGGCCTGGCGATGTCAAGCCGCAACACCTATCTCACCGACTCCGACCGCGAGACGGCCTCGTGCCTGTCGGCCGCCTTGCGCGCCGGAGCCGCGGCGGCCGCAGACGGGCCGTCGGCCGTGCGCCGCGCTGCGCGCGCCGTGCTGGTGCGTGAACCGCTCGCCCTCGTCGACTACCTGGTGCTGGTGCATCCCGACACGCTCGTCGACGTGCCCGAGTGGTATCGCGGTGAGGCGCTCCTGGCGGTCGCCGGACGGGTCGGTACGACCCGCCTCATCGACAACCTGCCGCTGCTGCTCGGCCCCGAGGGCAGCGCCCTCGAGGTGTTCACCGTCGCATGAGACCGAAGGGACACCCTGTGCCGAGCACGCCGCACGACACCACACCGAGCGGCATCCGGATACCGCGACGTCTGCGGTCGCGCGAGCCCGGCTGGACCACGACCGCCGACGTGATCGTCGTCGGCTCCGGCGTGGCCGGGCTGACCACGGCCCTGCGCCTGCGCCGGCGCGTGGCCCGGGTGCTGCTCGTGACCAAGACGGTGCTCGACGAGGGATCCACGGCGTGGGCCCAGGGCGGCATCGCCGCGGTCATGTCGCCCGAGGACAGCGCTGCCGAGCACGTGATCGATACGCTGGTCGCAGGCGTGGGCCTGTGTGACATCGAGGCCGTCGAGACGCTCGTGCGCGAGGGCACGGATGCCGTGTGGGACCTCATCGCGCTCGGTGCGGAGTTCGACCGGGGTGACACCGGCGAGATCTCGTTGACGCGGGAGGGCGGCCACCACCGCGACCGCATCCTGCACGCCGGTGGAGACGCCACCGGCAAGGAGATCTCACGGGCCCTGATCGCGGCGCTCAAGCGCGTGCAGGACGACCCCGGCATCGAGGTCATCGAACACGCCCTCGTCGTCGACCTGCTGACTGACGCCGCCAGCCGGGTCTGTGGCGTGACCCTGCACGTCATCGGGGAGGGCCAGGTCGACGGGGTCGGGGCCGCTCACGCCCGCGCCGTCGTGCTCGCCACGGGAGGCCTCGGCCAGATCTACGCATCAACCACCAACCCACCGGTTGCGACCGGAGACGGGATGGCCGCGGCCCTGCGAGCCGGGGCCACCCTCGCCGATCTCGAGTTCGTGCAGTTCCACCCGACCGTGCTCTGGCTCGGTGAGGGTTCGCGCGGCCAGCAGCCGTTGATCTCCGAGGCGGTGCGAGGAGAGGGGGCCTTTCTCGTCGATGGCCAGGGGGTGGCGTTCATGCAGGGCCAGCACCCGCTGGCCGACCTCGCCCCGCGTGACGTCGTGGCTCGCGCGATCCTGCGCCGGATGCGCGAGACCGGCACCGACCATGTGTTCCTCGACTGCCGTCATCTCGGGGCGAAGTTCCTCGAGCGCCGGTTCCCCTCGATCGTGGAACGCTGTCGGGAGCTCGGGTTCGACCCCGCGACCGACCTGCTGCCGGTCGCGCCGGCCCAGCACTACGCCAGCGGCGGGGTGAAGACGGATCTTCGGGGTCGCTCTTCGCTGGAGGGTCTCTACGCCTGCGGTGAGACCTCGTGCACCGGTGTGCACGGAGCCAACCGGTTGGCCAGCAACTCGCTGCTCGAGGGCCTGGTGTTCGCCCGCCGGATCGCCGATGACCTCACCGCTCGGCTCACGGCGGGAGAGCTGCCCGAGACGACGCCGGTCGATCCGGGGGGCGAGCGGGAGCTGCTCCGACCCAAGCGACGGCTCACGGTGCAGCGCGCCATGACGGCCGGGTCAGGAACGGTGCGCGGGGCGGCATCCCTCGCCGCGACCGAACACGAGCTGGCCGCCCTGAGCGCCCGCGCGGCTGGCGGGGACGGGGGCCGGAAGGGCGGCCCGAAGAGCTGGGAGACGACCAACCTGCTACACCTGGGCCATGCCCTGACCCGGGCCGCCCTGCTGCGCGAGGAAACCCGAGGCGGCCACGTTCGGGAGGACTTCCCGGCCCGCGACGACGCCCGCTTCCTGCATCACGTGCTGCTCTCGCGCTCGGCCGCCGGTGAGCTGGTGACGCAGGTGCTCGACGTGCCGCCCGAGAACCTGGCCGGTCTCGATCTCGACCAGGCCGCTGACCCGAAACCAGAAACGGCGGAAAAGAGGTGAACGACGTGAATGCCGTGCACCCGCAGCCGGTTGCTGACGGGCTCGAGGGGTTTCCCGAGCGTCAGGCTCGTGACCTCATCCGCGTCGCGCTGCTCGAAGACCTCGGATTCGACGGTGTCGACGTCACGACCATGGCCACCATCCCGGCCCAGCAGGAGCGCGTCGCCGAGATCGTGGCGCGGGCGCCCGGTGTGGTCGCCGGCGTGCCCGTCATCGCCCTGACGCTCGCTGCCGTGGCCGAGACGATCGGTGGCGAGATGCCCTCGGTCGAGGTGGTCGCCGGTGACGGGGCGCGGCTGGAGCGCGGCGACGTCATTGCCCGCCTGTCGGGTCAGGCCCGGGTCATCCTCGTCGCCGAGCGCACCATCCTCAACATCATCAGCCGACTCTCGGGAGTGGCCACCCACACGCGCCGCTGGGCCGACGCCCTCGACGGCACCTCGACCATGGTGCTCGACACCCGCAAGACGACGCCGGGGATGCGCTGGCTGGAGAAGTACGCGGTGCGCGTCGGCGGCGGCACCAACAAGCGGATGGGCCTCTACGACGTCGCCATGATCAAGGACAACCACAAGATCGCTGCCGGTTCGGTGGCCGGGGCCTACAACCTGGTTCGGGCCGCCTACCCAGACGTGACCGTCCAGGTCGAGGTGACGACCGCGGCGGAGGCGCAGGAGGCCTACGCGGCCGGCGCGCGCTTCATCATGTGCGACAACATGACTCTCCAGCTTCTGGCCGAGACCGTCGAGCTGCTCCGCGCCGCAGGCGAACCCGTCGAGATCGAGGCCACTGGCGGCTTGACCCTCGAGGTCGTCAGGGAGTACGCCGCCACCGGGGTCGACTACGTCTCCGTCGGTGGCCTGACCCACAGCAGCCCGATCGTCGACATCGCCCTCGACCTGACCGACTGACTGCACCTCAACCGTCGAGAGGGCAGAACGTGTCGTCCCAGCGCGAGCTCGCCTGCCGTCATCTGACACGAACTGCCCTCTCGACGTGGGTCAGAAACGGCGGTGCCAGAGGTTGACGGCGTAGTCGACTCCGGTGGCGTCGGGGAGCTCCTCGAGGATGAGGTCGGCGTGCTCGGGGGCGAACTCGATGGCGACGACGGCCTCGAAGTCGGCGCGGGTGTCGAAGGTCCACCGAATGTCGAGCCGCTCCCGCTGCCAGCCCTGCCTGGCCCAGAATCGCTCGATGGCGCGCGGGTCGTAGCTGGGCACGGACCGGCGGAACCACCGCCCGAAGGTCGACCGGGTGGCGTCGTTGTCGATGACGAACGCGGCCCCGCCCGGACGCATGACCCGGGCGAGCTCGACGAGGCCGGGCTCACAGCCGGGGCCGAAGAAGTACGACCACCTCGCGTGAGCGACATCGAACACGTTGTCGTCGACCCCGATCGAGGCCGCGCCCTCCTCGCGCACCGAGCACGACGGCATCCGCGAAACCCGTTCTGCTGCCAGGGCAGCCAGTGGCGGGTGTGGTTCGACGCCAACCACCGACCGTGCCTCGCGAGCGATCACCGGCAGGTGGAAGCCGGTTCCGCAGCCGATGTCGACCACGTCGAGGCCCGACCAGTCGAGCACTGACCGCATCGCCGCCTCGATGACTCCCTCGCGGTCGACGCCGCGGTTCTCGACCTCGTAGACGTCGGGGCTCTCCCAGATGTTGGGGGAGGGGATGATCTCGCTCACGCCGTCGCCACCAGACCTCATTTGGACTTCTGGGCCTCGATCGTGGCGGGGTGAACGAGCAGGGGCAGCAGCTTTCGCACGCCACGGGCCCGCACCGCCTTCACCTGCGCGAGGTGGGCCTCGGCGCGAATCGCCAGCTGCTCGTAGGCTGCTGGGCCCATCAGCTCGACCAGCTCGGGCCGGTTGGAGCGGTAGACCGGCTCGCGCCCGACGTGCGCCTCGGAGTTTCCTGAGCAGTACCAGTCGAGGTCGTGGCCGCCCGGGCCCCAGCCACGACGGTCGTACTCGGTGATCGTCACCTCGAGGTAGCTCGTGTCGTCGGGCAGCTGCACGGTGCGGAAGGTGCGCCGGATCGGCAGCTGCCAGCAGACGTCGGGCTTGAGGGTCAGGGGCTGCACGCCCGTGAGCACGGCGTGCTGGTGCAGGGCGCAGCCGGCGCCGGCCGGGAAGCCCGGTCGGTTGAGGAAGATGCACGCGCCGTCGACGACCTTCGTCTTGTGGGCGCCGTCCTCCTTCTCGGTCCAGTCCTTGCGGCTGCCGGTGGCGGTGCCGACCGCGTGGTACTGCCACTCGTCGTCGCCGAGCTCGTCGACCGCGCGCGCCACCCGTTTGAGGTCGTCCTTGCCGGTGAAGTGGGCCCCGAGCGTGCAGCAGCCGTCGTCAGGACGTCCCTCGTAGATGCCGGCGCAGCCGCTGCCGAAGATGCAGGTCCAGCTGCTCGTGAGCCAGGTCAGGTCGCAGCGATAGCGTTGGGCAGCGTCGTCGGGATCGGTGAACTCGACCCAGACGCGAGGAAGATCCATAGGTGCTTCGGCCACCGGCTCACCTTATGCGCTCGTGGTTTCCGACCGGGCTGGCTCGCTCACGGAGTGGTCACGAGCGGTAAACTGGACACGGCGCCCAGGTCGCCACCGGTGCGCGGGAAGAGGCTCAGCCTCCCTGGTATTGAGAATCGCAGGTCGACCTCCTTTCGGCCCGACCCAGCGCACACCGGGCACGACGAGAGGAGGGCGTCATGGCCCTGTCCCTGCCCAGTAACCCCAACCTCGAGCGGTTCCGTCGAGACGCCCGCCGGCTCCAGGGCGCGGTGACCTCCCGGCTGCCGGAGGCGCTGGCCCTGGTGGCCGAGCACCATCCCGAGGGGCCTCCTGTCGCGGGTGCACCCTTCGCGTTGGCCGACGCCCAGCTCGTGGTCGCCAGGTCGTACGGGTTCGCCAGCTGGCCGAGACTGCGTGAGTACCTCCGCCGCAGCGAGCGGTTGCGCCGGGATCCGGTCGCCCTCGACCCGCTGGGCGATTCGGCGACCGACCCGATGACCGACCCGATGACCGACCCGGCGCTGCTGGTCGCCTCGCTCGCGTGCCTGCTCTACAGCGACCGCGACGAGCCCGCTCGGTGGGCTCGCGCGGCGTCCCTGCTGGCGCAGCGTCCGGGCCTGACGGCGCTCGAGGTCGGGGTCGCAGCCGTGTCCGGTGACGTCGAGGCGCTCGGACGCCACGTGCGGGCCGACCCCGGGGCCGCCACCCGCGAGACCGGGCCCTTCCGCTGGCCGCCGTTGCTCTACGTCGTCTACTCCCGGATGCCGCAGAGCGCGGCGCCGGCCTGCACGCGGCTGCTGCTCGACGCCGGCGCAGATGCCGACAGCGGCTACCTGTGGCAGGGACTGCCGACACCCTTCACGGCGTTGACCGGATGCTTCGGTGGGGGCGAGATGGGGCCCGGCCGCCAGCCCCGGCATCCGGCCTGGCGCGAGCTGGCGTTGCTGCTGCTTCGAGGAGGGGCCGACCCCAACGACCGGCAGACGCTCTACAACCGGATGTTCACCCGCGACGACAGTCACCTCGAGCTGTTGCTCGCCCACGGCCTCGGCCACCCGTCGCAGGAGGTGTGGGCCGGGCGCACGGGCGTCGACGCTGAGCCCGTCGACGAGATGATGAACCGGCAGCTGCACTGGGCGCACGACCACGGCTTCGACGACCGGGTCGCGCTGCTCGGCCGCCACGGGTTCGTGCTCTCGCCGGTCGCATCGACGCGACCTGCGCCCGGTATCCACCGCGCCGCCACGGCAGCAGCCGTCCGGGCCGCGGTGGCCGATTGCGCCCACGTCGACGCTACTCACCACGGCCGCACCGCCCTGCATCAAGCCGCGCTGACGGGTGACCTCGAGGTCATCGCGGCCCTGCTCGAGGCCGGCGCCGACCACACGCGGGTCGACCGCGAACACGGCACCACCCCGCTCGAGTGGGCCCGCTGGGCCCGGAACGAGGCTGCTGCCGACCTCTTGAGCGACCCGCCGCACTACGGTGGCGCCCATGACGACGCGTGACCGCCCCGACCCGGCGCGCGGCCTGGCCGTCACGGGTCGCCGCGGCCGGCGCCCCCGCGGTGACGACACGCGGGCGGCGATCATCGAGGCGGCCAGGTCGTCGTTCGCCGCGAAGGGCTACGACCGGGCGAGCCTGCGTGGCATCGCGCGTGACGCCGGGGTCGACCCGGCGCTCGTGCACCACTATTTCAAGGGCGGCAAGGCGGAGCTGTTCGCCGAGACGCTCGCCGTGCCGATCAACCCCGCTGTGCTGGTCGAGCGCATCATCTCCGGTGACCCCGACCGGGTCGGCTGGCGGGTCATCGAGACCTTCCTCGCCGTCTGGGACGCTCCCGAGCGGCGCGAGACACTGACCGCGTTGATCCGGTCGAGCATGACGACCGACGAGTCCGCGCGGATGCTGCGTGAGTACCTCGGCCGCGAGGTGTTCGGGCGCATCGCCTCGGCCACCGGTGTCCCCGACCCCGAGCTGAGGGGAGCGCTCGCGGCATCCCAGGTGGTCGGAATGGCGGTCATGCGCTACATCGTCAAGGTGCCGGCGCTCGTCGAGGCCTCGAACGAGCAGATCGTGGCCCTGATCGGGCCAGTGCTCCAGCACCACCTGGTAGACAGCGAGGCCGACGAGGGCTAGATTTCATCGCATGATGAATAACTTCCAGGGGCCGGTGATCGCCATCAGCGGCCTGCAGGTGTCACGAGGCGGTCGGCTGGTCATCCCTGACCTCTCGCTGACGGTGCCATCGGGCCAGGTCGTGGGCCTGCTCGGCCCGTCAGGCTCCGGCAAGTCGACCCTGATGCGCTCGATCGTCGGGGTGCAGGTGATCCGCTCGGGCACGGTCATGGTGCTCGGTCACGAGGCCGGATCACCGGTGCTGCGGGCCGAGGTCGGCTACGTCACCCAGAGTCCCAGCGTCTACGGCGACCTCACCGTGCGTGAGAACGTTGCCTACTTCGGCCGGGCCGTCGGTCTACGTGGGGCCACCCTGGCGGATGCCGTCGAACGCACCCTCGTCGAGGTCGACCTCACCTCGCACGCCGCCGAGCTGGTCGGAGCCCTGTCGGGTGGGCAGGGCTCGAGGGTCTCGCTCGCCGCGGCCCTCGTCGGCCGGCCCACCCTGCTGGTGCTGGACGAGCCCACCGTGGGCCTCGACCCTGTTCTGCGACGGGATCTCTGGAACCTCTTCGGGCGTCTTGCCGCGGCGGGCTACTCGCTCGTGGTCTCGAGCCACGTCATGGACGAGGCGGCCCGTTGCGACCGGTTGGTGCTGCTTCGCGAGGGTCAGGTGCTGGCTGACGTGACGCCCGTCGAACTGCTCGAGCAGACCGGCGAACCTGACGCGGATGCCGCCTTCCTCAAGCTCATCGACACCGCGGGCGGAGACCGGGCGGGCCACTCCGACACGGTCACTGCCCAACGAGGCCGGCGAGGGCGGCACCGTGAGCACGGTCAGGGCGGGCGGGAGGAGTCGTGAACGTCGGACTGACCCTGGCCACCGCCGCCCGGGTGCTGCGCCAGGTACGCAGCGACCCCCGCACCATCGCCCTGATCCTCATCGTGCCCTGTGTGCTGCTCGGGCTGCTCGCCTGGATCTACACCAGCACCCCGGTCTTCGACGGTATCGGCCCGGCGCTGCTCGGCGTCTTCCCGATGATCGTCATGTTCATCGTCACGTCGGTGGCCACCTTGCGGGAGCGGCAGTCGGGCACCCTGGAGCGGCTGCTCACGACCCCGATGGGCAAGGGCGACTTCATGCTCGGGTACGCCGTGGCGTTCGGTGCGCTGGCGGTCGTGCAGGCCCTGGTGGCCACCGGGTTCGCGGTGTGGGTGTGCGGACTCGATGTGGCGGGGCCGATCTGGCTGCTGATCGTCGTGGCCGTGTTCAACGCGCTGCTCGGCACGGCCCTCGGCCTGCTCGCCAGCGGCTTCGCCCGCACGGAGTTCCAGGCCGTGCAGTTCATGCCGGCGTTCATCCTGCCGCAGTTCCTGCTGTGCGGCTTGCTCGTCGACCGCGACGCCATGCCCGAGGTGCTGCGCTGGGTCTCTGACGTGCTGCCCCTCTCATACGCCGTCGACGCCATGAAGCAGATCGCGGTCAGCCTCGACCCGTTGGTCGCGGTGGCGGGCGACCTCGGCATCGTCGCCGGTTTTGTGGTGCTGTCGCTCGCCCTGGCCTCCTTGACCCTGAGCCGCCGCTCCCCCTGACCCCCCTTCCCAGCTGAACGCAGCGTTCGGTCTCGAACGCGCCGCTGCACCACGGTGTTCACGTACCGAACGCGGTGTTCAGTGGGCGAGCGGGGATGACGGACAATGGGGGCATGACGATCCGGGTCGGTCTCTCGACCTCGTCGGTGTACCCCGACAATGCGGCGACCGCCTTCGCGACTGCCCGCAACCTCGGCTACGACACCGTCGAGGTGATGGTCTGGACCGATCCGGTCACCCAGGAGGCAGGGGCCCTGCGCACGCTGGCCAGGCACCACGGCATCCCCATCGTGTCGGTACACGCCCCCACCCTGCTGGTCACCCAGGGCGTCTGGGGCAGCGATCCCTGGGAGAAGGTCGACCGGTCGATCGAGATGGCCCTCGAGGTGGGTGCGCAGACCGTCGTGCTGCATCCGCCGTTCCGGTGGCAGCGTGAGTATGCCGCCGGGTTCGTCGACGGCATCGCCCTTCGTGAGCATGACTCGGGGGTGCGGCTCGCTGTCGAGAACATGTACCCGTGGCGCACCCCGGGCCGCGAGACCCTCGTCTACCTGCCGCACTGGGACCCCACCTCGCAGCCCTACGACCACGTCACGCTCGACCTGTCGCACACCGCCACGGCCGGCTCCGACGCGCTCGCGATGGCTCGGGCCCTTGGCCCCCGGCTCACCCACCTGCACCTCACCGACGGTCTCGGGTCATTCAAGGACGAGCACCTCGTGCCGGGCCGCGGGGCGCAGCCGTGCGCCGAGCTGCTGCAGCATCTCGCCGACACCGCTTGGCCGGGCGAGGTCGTCGTCGAGGTGAGTACCCGCAAGGCCGGACCCGACCAGCGCGAGATCGACCTCGCGGAGGCCCTGGCCTTCGCCCGGTTGGGGCTGGTGCCGACGCGGGGGGCCAGCCGGATCTGAGACCCGCTGGGGCCAGGCTCGCGTAGCGTCGACCCGAACGATGCCCGAGTCCGATCGAAGGATGTGAACGTGGACGACAGTGACAAGCGGTGGCCGGGCAGCGTGTACGACCACGGCGAGGAACCCGACCCGCGGTTCTCGCTCGCCAACGAGCGCACCTTTCTGGCCTGGGTGCGCACGACGTTGGCCCTGCTCGCGGCGGCCGCGGCCATGGACGCCCTCGACCTGCCGATGCCGGACCGTCTCCAGCGTGCCGTCGCCGTGCTGCTGGCCGTGGTCGCTCTCTTCACCGGCGTGCAGGCCTGGCTCGGCTGGGCCCGCACCGAGCGGGCCATGCGCACCGGCCGTCCGCTTCCGAGCAACCGGGCCGGCCTTCCCATCGCAATCTCCGTGTCGGTCGTGGCGCTCGCCCTGGCTCTCGCCTCCCTGCTGCGGGTCTGAGATGACCAGCGACGGTGCCGGTGCCAGCCACTCGCGGGGGATGGCACCGGAACGCACGGCCCTGGCCTGGTCGCGCACCGGGCTGGCCCTGCTCGGCGCCGGGCTGCTTGTCGGACGGCTGGCTCTCGGCTCCCTGGGACTGGCCGTGGTCGTGCCCCTGGCGCTGGCGCTGGCCCTCACCGGCTGGGTGCTGGTCAACTCGCTGCGACGCGGGCGCTGGTCGCGGCCGGTGACGAACGAGGGGCTGCCGGCATCGGTCATCCACGACGGACGGCTCCCCGCCGTGGTGGCCGTCATCATCACGCTGCTCTGCGGGTGCGAGCTGGCCTCGGTGCTGGCCGGCTGGAGCTAGCGGTGCCAACCGCATCAAGCGCGGCCTCTCGAGGCGGGATAGTTTGTTGACTGCACGAGAAAGGCGCCGCATGATCGAGATCCTGAACCCCACTCAGCTGCCCCGAGCCAGGGCGGCAGGTGCCCTGGTCGCCGACATCCTGCAGACGCTGAAGAGCCGTAGCACCGTGGGCACCAACCTCTTGGACATCGACGGGTGGGCCCAGAGCATGATCACCGAGGCCGGAGCGCTGTCGTGCTACGTCGACTACGCGCCCTCCTTCGGACGCGGGCCGTTCGGCCACTACATCTGCACCTCGGTCAACGACGCCGTGCTGCACGGTCTGCCCCACGACTACGCGCTGGCCGACGGCGATCTGCTCTCCCTCGACCTCGCCGTCTCACTGGGCGGTGTCGTTGCCGACTCCGCCATCAGCTTCATCGTGGGCCCGTCGAGGCCCCCGGAGAGCGTCGCGATCATCAGCGCCACCGAGCGGGCGCTGTCCGCAGGGATAGGGGCTGCCGGCCCTGGCGCTCACATCGGCGACATCTCATATGCCATCGGCGAGGCCCTGGGCGATGCGGGGTACCTGGTCAACACCGAGTTCGGTGGCCATGGGCTCGGATCGACGATGCATCAGGACCCGCACATTCCGAACACCGGGCGGCCGGGCCGTGGCTACCGACTGCGCCCGGGGCTGTTGCTGGCGCTGGAGCCGTGGGTCATGGCCGACACTGCCGAGCTCATCACTGACCCCGACGGGTGGACCTTGCGAAGCGTCACCGGTTGCCGAACCGCACACAGCGAGCACACGATCGCCATCACGACCGGCGGAGCCGAGATTCTCACCGCGTCGATGTAGCGGCTAACGCTCGCGCCAGCCTCGCGGTCGCACCGACAGCATGTCGACGCTGGCCCCGATGGGGGCGTCCATCGCGAACCGGGCGGCCTGCACGACCGACGCCACGTCGAGGTAGGCGTCGGCGTCGTAGTCGGCGCCCTCGAACTCGACGAGCTCGTACTGCATGTCGGTGTCGACCCGGCCGGGATGCAGTGAGGTGACCCGCACGCCGTGGCCCCGCTCCTCCTCCCGCAAGGCGTCGGTGAGGGCTCGCAGCGCGAACTTCGACGCGCAGTAGGCGCCTGACGACGCTCCGGAGACCAGGCCCGACCCGGAGTTGACGGCGAGCACGAGGCCGTGGGTCCGGCGCAGGGCCGGCAGCAGCGCCCGGGTGATCGTGGCGACGGCCACGACGTTGACGGTCATCGACTCGAGCCAGTCGGATGCCGGTGACTGCGCCACCGTGCCTGAACGCAGCACGCCGGCGGAGTGCACGAGCACGTCGACCCGGTCGAGCCGCTGCACGACCTTGCTGAGGGCCCGGTCGAGCGACCCGCCGGGGGAGCAGTCACCGAGGTCTGCGACCAGCCCACTGCCCGACGGGAGCGCCGACGCGACGCGGTCGACGGCATCCGCTGACCGGCCCCCGACGACGACGTGGTGGGTGGCGCCGAGGTCGCGCACGATCGCCAGGCCGATGCCGCGGGTGCCGCCGGTGACGACGGCGACGGGTCGGTCGGAGGCGGCCGTCACGCCGACTTCTTGGCGGCAGACTTCTTGGTCGTGCTCTTCTGGGCCACCTTCTCAGTCGTGCTCTTCTTCGCCGCCTTCTTCGTGGTCTTCGCCTCGCCTCCGGAAGCGCTCTCGGCTGTCGGCGCCGGGCCGGCGGAGTCAGCGCGGGCAGCCTTGCCGGCCTTGGCCTTGTCGACGCTGCGCTGCAGCGCGGCGAGCAGGTCGATGACCTCGGAGTCATCCGACTTCGCTTCTGGTGTCTCGGTGATCTCGCCGCCCTCGATCTTGGTCGCGACGAGCACGGTGACGGCCTCGGCGTAGTCGTCCTCGAACTCGTCGGGCTCGTAGTCGCCCGACAGGGAGTCGACCAGGGAGCTGGCCATCGCGAGCTCCTTGGCGGTGGCGTGCGTGTCCTCGTCGAGCGACTCGAACTCGGGCGTGCGCACCTCGTCGGCCCACAGCAGGGTCTGCAGCACGATGACCCCATCTCGCACCCGCAGAACGGCAAGGGTCATGCGGGTGCGAACTGCCACCGTGACGAGCGCCATCCGGTCGGCCTTCTCGAGGGCGTCACGCAGCAGGATGTAGGGCTTGAGGCCGGTCTTGTCGGGCTCGAGGTAGTAGCTCTTGTCGAAGAGCAGCGGGTCGATCTGCTCCGACGGCACGAACTTCTCGATCGAGATCTCCTTCGACGACCGCGACGGCAGGCCTTTGAGGTCCTCGTCGGTGAGCACGACCATCTGCCCGTCGGCGGCCTCGTAGCCCTTGGCGATGTCGGAGTAGGCCACCTCCTCACCGTCGATGGCACACACGCGTTGGTACTTGATGCGGCCGCCGTCCTTCTCGTGCACCTGACGGAACTGCACGTCGTGGTTCTCCGTCGCGGAGAACAGTCGGACCGGGACGTTGACGAGGCCGAATGACACGGCGCCTTTCCAGATGGCTCGCATGGGAACAAGAATGCACCCATGCGCCCCATGCTCGCGACGTTGACCTCGACCGTTCCGGTCGGTGAGCGATGGGCACACGAGGTGAAGTGGGACGGAATGCGACTGCTGACCGATGTGTCCTCAGGCGGGGTCCGGCTCTTCTCGCGCACCGAACGCGAAGTCACCGTGGCCTTTCCCGAGCTGCTCGGGCTGGCGGACGAGTTCGACGACATGCTGCTCGATGGAGAGGTCGTCTGCCTGCGTGAGGGGGTGCCGTCGTTCGCGGCGCTGGCCGACCGGATCCACGTGACCGATGCCCGGCGCGCGGCTCGTCTGGCGGTGACGAACCCTGTGACGCTGATGGCCTTCGACCTGCTGCGTCTCTACGGCATCGACCTGACGGCTCGGTCCTGGCTCGACCGTCGCCGCACCCTCGAGCGGCTCGAGCTCGACTCGGCCCGGTGGCAGACCCCGCCGACCTTCACCGACGGCGCCGCGCTGCACGCCGCGACGAAGGAGCAGGGCCTCGAGGGAGTCGTCTCCAAGCGCGTCGACTCCGCCTACCTTCCTGGTCGGCGGTCGGCGCACTGGCTCAAGGCTCCGCACCGGGGCACGGTCTCGGTCGTCATCGGTGGCTGGCGGCCGGAGTCGACGGGCACCGTGCAGGGCCGGCTGGGGGCGGTGCTCGTGGGCGTGCCCGGGCCGGGTGGTCTGCGCTACCTCGGCCGGGTGGGGTCCGGGCTGGCCGGCAAGGCGGGCAGTGCTCTCCTGACTCACCTTTCACTCCTGCCTACCAATGAATCCCCATTCGGCACAGAGGTTCCCAGAGAGGATGCTGCTGGTGCGCAGTGGGTGGAGCCGCTGTTGGTGGCCGACGTACAGTCGCTGGGCCTCAGTGGTCAGGGCCGGCTACGCCAGCCCGCCTACAAGGGCCTGCGGGCCGACCTGACACCGGGCGACCTCGACGACCTTGGCGACCTCGGCGACCTCGGCGACCAGCTGGGTGGTGCGTGATGCCGTACGAGGCACCGAAGGTGACGGTCGAGGTCGAAGGCCGCCGGATGCGGCTCAGCAGCCTCGACAAGGTGATGTACCCACGCACCAACACGACCAAGGCCGAGGTGCTCGACTACTACGCGCGTATCTCACCGGTGCTGCTCCCGCACCTCGCCGGGCGTCCGGTCACCCGGGTGCGCTTTCCGCACGGGGTCGGTGACACGCAGTTCTTCGAGAAGAACATCCCGGCCGGTACCCCGCCCTGGCTGAGGCGTGCGGGCCGCGACCCCGTGTTCCCGTTCATCGACGACCTGGCCGGCCTCACCTTCTTTGCCAACCTGAACTCGATCGAGCTGCACGTGCCCCAGTGGCGGTGGGAAGGCGAGGGCAAAGTGGCCGAGCCGCGCCATCCTGACCGGCTCGTGATCGACCTCGACCCCGGGCCCGGCGTCGGGCTACCCGAGTGCGCAGACGTGGCCGTGATGGTCAGAGCACGCTTGACCCAGATCGGCCTCGACACCGTGCCTGTGACGAGTGGTAGCAAGGGCCTGCAGCTCTATGCCGTGCTGCCGGGGGTGCATTCCAGTGACCAGATCCGCGACACCGTGGCGCAGCTGGCCCAGGAGCTGAGCAAGAGCCACCCGGACCGGGTGGTGTGGAAGATGGCCAAGGACCTTCGGCCCGGAAAGATCTTTCTCGACTGGAGTCAGAACGTCGCGGCCAAGACGACGATCTGCCCGTACTCGCTACGGGGTCGCGACGCCCCCACAGTGGCGGCGCCGCGCACCTGGGCGGAGATCGAGTCCGGGGCAGGCGGCGGGGGGCTGCGCCAGCTTCGAATGGAGGAGGTGCTCGCCCGCGTGAAGGAGCAGGGAGATCTCGCGTCCGACCTGACGCAGTGAGGTAGTGCGGCAGTGAGGTTGAGGTGGTGAAACCATCAAGGGCCCGGCTCGTGCGGACACGTCGGTATCAGTGCGCTGATTCACGACGAAGCCCGACACCGCAGGGTGTCGGGCTTCGTCCAATAGCAGCTGACTGATTCCGCCCTCAGCGTGCCGAGCGAGTTCGAGGGGTAACGCGCTTGGCCATCATGGTGCGGCGCCCTGTCGGATTCTCGACCAGGTTCGAGATCAGATGCCGGGTCAGCTTCCGATCCGATTCTCAGTGGGCCTTGTCGTAGGCGGACTGAACCTCCGCCGAGATGCGGCCACGATCGGAGACCGCGTGGCCATTGGCCCGGGCCCATTCACGCACCGCACTGAGGTCGGTGCGCTTCGGGGAGCCGCCACGCTTGCGGCCCACGCGGGTGGCGCCACTGCGGCGCGCATGACCGGTCCACCCCGCGATGTCATCGCGCAGCTTCTTGGCATTCTTGTCGGATAGGTCGATCTCGTACGTGACACCGTCAAGAGCGAACGTCACCGTTTCAGCGGCACTGCCGCCGTCGAGATCGTCGATGAGTACAACTTCGACACGCTGAGCCATAGTTCTCCATCGTGATAATCGCGCCCTTTCGGGCTGAGGGGAACGACGAAACTCAAATCTCGTCGTGACCAACAATTTACACGAGAAGATGATGTTTCTCGCATTCATATCTAGCTAATACGGGCGTTGGCCTACGGACGTGGGCCAAACCGTCACGAACGTTTGCGTGAATCTTCCTCGGCGTCCTGCTGTGCTTCCCATTTCGCCTGAGCCAAGCGCTCGCGCCGGTCACCCTCGAGAATGTTCTTGATCACGTAGTAGAACAACGTGCCGACGCCGATGGTGGGCACCAGCGCCAGCACATAGGGGATCACGGCGTCCATATCTCCATGGTCGCACGCGGCCGGCTCACCCGCGTTCGTCGGGGGCCGCACCAGCGGGCACGCCGATGGGTTCGACCTGCGGGTCGAGCGCTGCGGTGGCGCGATGGTCCCCCCGCCAGGGCGCCGCGTGGCGTCCGGAGTAGGGCAGGCCGAACGGCCACCAGATGCGGTCGCCGAGGTCGTAGGACACCGCGGGAACGAGCAGGCTGCGCACGACGAGGGTGTCGAGCAGCACCCCGAAGGCCACGATGAAGGCGATCTGCACGAGGAAGAGGATCGGCAGCACGGCCAGAGCCGAGAACGTCGAGGCGAGCACGATGCCGGCACTGGTGATCACCCCGCCGGTGACAGCGAGACCGACGAGGATGCCGGGCCGCGTTCCGCGCACGCGCGACTCCTCGCGGACCCGCGTCATCAAGAAGATGGAGTAGTCGATGCCGAGGGCCACGAGAAAGACGAAGCCGTAGAGCGGCGTCGAGGGGTCAGAGCCGGGGAAGTCGAAGATGTGGTTGAACGCGATCGCGGCCACCCCCATCGTGGCGGCGAACGAGAGCACGTTCGCGGCCACGAGCAGCAACGGGGCGAGAATCGAGCGCAGCAACAGCACCAGCACCACGAAGATGACCGCGAGGATCGTCGGGATGATCACCAAAAGGTCGCGCTCGCTGGCGAGCCGTACGTCGAGGTTGGTCGCGGTACTGCCACCGACGAGCACCTCGGGGGCGACGGCGTCGAGCGAGGTGCGCAGGGCCGAGATTGTCTGTTCGGCCTCGAGGCTGTCGGCGGAGGCCTTCAGGGTGGCCTGCACGACGACGTTGCCGTCGACGACCTTGGGGGGCTGCCCGGGGGCCAGCCCGACCTGGGGCTCGCTGAGACCGACAGACTTCTTCAACACCTCGAGCACGGCATCCGCCTTGCCCTGTGGCGTGAGCACCTGAACCGGCGCGCCCGACCCTGCTGGGAAGTGCTTGGCCAGCAGCTGCTGACCGGCTACGGAGTCGACCTTGGTGAGGAACAGGTCTGACTGCCCCACTCCCCGGGCCTGGAGGGTGGGCAGGAAGGCCGCACAGGCGGCCAGAGCGACGAAGGTCGCCACCCAGGTGCGCCGCGGGTGCGCGCCGATCAGGCCCGCCACCCGACCCCAGATGCCGCTCTTGCCGATGGCGTCCTCACGGTGCACGTGGTCGACGTGTGGCGTCTGCGGCCAGAAGATCCGACGGCCGATGAGCAGCAGCACGGCGGGCAGAAAGGTGAGCGAGGCGACGAGGGCGCCGATGATGCCCAGGGCGCCGACGGGTCCGAGGCCCTTGGTGCTGCCGAGCTCGGAGAGGCGCAGGCACAACAGCCCGAGCACGACGGTGGCGGCGCTGGCCCCGATGGGTGGGGCGGCGGCCCGCCAGGCCACCTTCATCGCCGTCCAGGAGGAGTCGTGGTCGTGCAGCTCTTCCTTGTAGCGGGCCACGAGCAGCAGGGCGTAGTCGGTCGCGGCGCCGACGACGAGGATCGAGAGGATGCCCTGGCTCTGGCCGCTCAGGCTGATCCCGCCGTTCTTGGCCAGCGGGAAGACCACGAGGGCGGCAAGCGACAGCCCGAACACGGCAGAGACCAGCACGGCGAGGGGCAGGATGGGGCTGCGGTAGACGATGAGCAGGATGAGGAACACGACGCCCAGGGCGACGAGCAGCAGGATGCCGTCGATGCCGCTGAAGGCAGTGACGAAGTCGGCGAAGAAACCGCCGGCCCCGGTGACGTGCACCGTCATCCCGCTCGGGGCCAGGGTCTTCGCGGCCGAGTCGCGCAGCGCCGTCGCGACCGCGTACAGGGCGGTTTTGCCACCGATGACGTCTTCGGCACGGGCGGCCACGAGCGCGACGGGAATGAGCACGGCTTGTCCGTCGGCACTGGGAACAGCCGCCTTGGGGTCGTTCTGCAGCAGGTCCCCCACCTTCTTCGTGGGATCGGCCAGGGGCAGCGTCGGGATGCCGCTGACGTAGGTCGCGATGGCCGTCCGGTCCTGCGGTGTCAGGCCGCTGTCTCGGGCGACCACGACGAGGTAGGGCAGGGTCTGCGTGTCGGTCATCTTCTCGACGGCCTTGCTCACCGTCGTCGACTCGGCCGAGGGCGGCAGGAAGTTCGCGTTGTCGTTGCTCGCCACCTCCGAGAGGCGACCGACGAGCGGACCGCCCACCCCGCCGATGGCGAACCAGGCGAGCACGGCGAGGGCGGCGATCCACCGCACCCTGGTCGAGGGCTTTGTCATGGATGACATCATCTGCCCCACAGCGACCTGGCGACAGGGGATGGACGCTGCTGTCGGCGCCAGCCTCTACGGTGGCGCCATGGCTTCTCGGACGACTTCACGCCGCCCCTCCCCGTTCCGGTGCACCGAGTGCGGGTGGACCACCGCCAAGTGGGTGGGTCGGTGCGGTGAGTGCCAGGCCTGGGGCAGCGTGTCCGAGCCGGGCGGCGCCGGGTCGGCGCGCACCGTCGCGTCCAGCGTCACGACTCCGGCCCTGCGCATCGACGAGGTCGACGTCAGCCAGGCGTCGGCCCGGCCGACGGGGGTCGATGAGTTCGACCGCGTGCTGGGCGGGGGCCTCATCGCCGGCGGCGTCGTGCTCGTGGCGGGCGAGCCCGGCATCGGCAAGTCGACCCTGCTGCTTGACGTGGCGTCTCGAACCGCCCGGCAGGGGGCCACCGTGCTCTACGTCAGCGGCGAGGAGTCCACCGCGCAGGTGCGCACCCGGGCCGAACGCATCGGCGCCATGGCGAGCAGCCTCTACCTGGCAGCCGAGACCGACCTCGGGGTCGTGCTCGGCCAGATCGAGGCGCTGAGCCCGCAGCTCGTCATCATCGACTCGGTGCAGACGATCGCGAGCGCGCAGGTCGAGGGGCAGGCCGGCAACGTGTCCCAGGTGCGCGAGGTGACGGCGAGCATCATCGCGGCGGCGAAGGCGGCCGGTATCGCCGTGCTGCTGGTCGGGCACGTGACCAAAGACGGCTCCATTGCCGGGCCGCGGGTGCTCGAGCACCTCGTCGACGTCGTCGTCGCGTTCGAGGGCGACCGGCACTCTCGTCTGCGGCTCGTGCGCGCCGTCAAGAACCGGTTCGGGCCGACTGACGAGGTCGGCTGCTTCGACCTGTCCGAGGCGGGCATCGTGGGCCTGCCCGACCCCAGTGGGCTCTTCCTCTCACACCGCGACCACGCCGTCGCCGGCACCTGCGTGACGGTCACCCTCGAGGGGCGTCGGCCGCTCGTCGCCGAGGTGCAGGCGCTCGTCGCCCCCTCCACCCTGCCCTCGCCGCGGCGTACGTCGAGTGGGCTCGACAGCTCGCGTCTGGCCATGATCATCGCCGTGCTCGACAAGCGCGCCGGGGCGCCGGTGGGCAACCGCGACATCTTCGCGGCCACCGTCGGTGGGGTGCGCATCACCGAGCCGGCCGCCGACCTCGCCATCGTCTGCGCTGTGGCCTCCTCCGTGGTCGACCAACCGCTCCCCACCGACGTCGTGGCCTTCGGCGAGGTGGGGCTCGCGGGCGAGGTGCGCCGGGTCAGCGGTCTCCAGCGTCGTCTGGCCGAGGCGGCCCGACTCGGGTTCCGGCACGCCCTGGTGCCCCGCGGCTCGAGCGGTGAGCTCACGGTGCCGCCCGGCATCTCGGTGGTCGAGGTGGCCGACGTTCCGCGGGCGATCGAGGCCATCGGGCGGCTCGCCGGAGCGCGGTCGCCCGAGGCAGCCGCTCTGCGCAGCGTCTAGACTGCGGCGTGATCGGGGTGATGTGCCCCACGCATCCCTCGAGGCAGGAACGTGATGGACAACAACGACGAGCTGCTGCGCGCCGCTCTCGCCGCCATCGCACCCGGCACCGAACTGCGCGACAGCCTCGAACGCATCCTGCGCGGACGTACCGGCGCCCTGATCGTGCTCGGCTACGACAAGGTCGTCGAGTCGATCTCCACAGGCGGCTTCATTCTCGACATGGAGTTCTCCGCCACGCAGGTGCGCGAGCTGTGCAAGATGGACGGCGCGGTCGTGCTCGACTCCGATGCCACTCGCATCCTGCGTGCGGCCACCCAGCTGGTCCCCGACTCGAGCATCGAGACCACCGAGTCCGGCACTCGGCACCGCACCGCAGAGCGGGTCGCCAAGCAGACGGGTTTTCCCGTGATCTCCGTGAGCCAGTCGATGGGGGTCGTCGCGCTCTACGTCGGCAGCAAACGGCACGTCATCGAGGGCTCACCGACCACGCTCTCGCGCGCCAACCAGGCCCTGCAGACCCTCGAGCGCTACAAGTCGAGGCTCGATGAGGTGACCGGCACCCTGTCGGCTCTCGAGATCGAAGACCTGGTCACGGTGCGCGATGTGACTGCAGTGCTGCAGCGCCTCGAGATGGTGCGTCGCATCGCGGCCGAGATCCAGGACTACGTCGTCGAGCTCGGCACCGACGGCCGGCTGCTCAGCCTCCAGCTCGAGGAGCTCATCGGCGGTCTGGGCAACGACCGTGAGCTCGTGATCCGCGACTACCTGCCCGCGACCAAGTCCGATCTGAGCGTCGGGGAGGCCCTGGAGGGCCTTCAGTCGCTCAACGCGGTCGACCTGCTCGACCTCGCCTCCGGGGCCCGAGGCGTCGGTTTCTCAGTCGTCGGCGACAGCCTGGATGCCCCGGTCAGCCCCCTCGGCTACCGGTTGCTGACCAAGGTGCCGCGGTTGCCCCCGGCCATCGTGGAGCGGCTCGTGCTGCACTTCGAGTCGTTGCAGCGACTGCTCGCGGCCGGCATCGATGACCTCATGCTCGTCGAGGGCGTCGGCGAGGGCCGCGCCCGGGCGGTGCGCGAGGGCCTGTCACGCCTGGCCGAGTCGAGCATCCTTGAGCGCTACGTCTGAGCGGCCTCATCGCGCGCAGCCGCCCGCGTCGACCGAGCTGTCACGCCTCCACCGGCGGGTCAACGACTGGTACGCGCAGGCCGGTCGCGACCTGCCGTGGCGACGCCCCGGGGCCACCCCCTGGGGGGTCTTCCTCTCTGAGGTGATGGCCCAGCAGACCCCGCTCTCGCGGGTCGAGCCGGCGTGGCGCGAGTGGATGGAGCGTTGGCCCACGCCGGCCGCCCTTGCGGCTGCGGCTCCGGGTGAGGCCGTGCGTGCGTGGGGCCGGCTGGGCTACCCGCGCCGGGCCCTGCGGCTGCATGAGGCGGCCACCGTGATGGTCGCGCGGCACGACGGCCAGGTGCCCAGCGCCGCTGCGGAGCTGTTGGCCCTGCCCGGCGTCGGCGCCTACACCGCCGCGGCGGTGGCCTGCTTCGCGTTCGCCGAGCCGGAGGTGGTCGTCGACACGAACGTGCGGCGGGTACTGGCCCGGGCTGTCACGGGCCAGGCCTTTGCCCACCTGACTCTCACACGCGCCGAGAGCGTCCTGGCACGTGACTGCCTACCCCAGGACCGGGACGAGGCGAACACCTGGAACGTGGCCGTGATGGAGCTCGGCGCGCTGGTGTGCGTGGCTCGCGGCCCGCGCTGCGAGCAGTGCCCGATCGCCGACCTCTGCGCGTGGAACCGGGCCGGACGACCGGCCTACGACGGGCCGGCCCGCAAGGGCCAGCCGTGGCACGGCACCGACCGGCAAGTGCGCGGCGAGCTGCTGCAGCGGCTGCGTTCCTCGCCGGGGCCGGTCGGCCTCGCCGCCCTCGACGACGCCGGGCCCGACGAGGCCCAGGTGCTGCGCTGCCTCGACTCGCTGGTGTCCGACGGCTTGGTCGAACCCCTGTCACGCAGTCGCTTCCGCCTCCCCGCCTGACCCCGCATTTTCACCGTCGAGAGGGCGGTTCGTGTCGCACGAAACGTCCTCTCGACGGTGAGGGTGGGTGCAGAGGGCAGGCGGCACCGGTCAGACGTTCCCGAGCACCCGGTCGACGTGGAGGGCGATCACGACCCGCTCCGGGTTCTCGCGCGGCACACGGTAGCGGGCCGCATACCGTTGCTCTGCGTCACGTACCGAGGCCGGGTCGGTCAAGACGGTGGCCGTGCCCTCGAGCGAGAGCCAGTAGCGGCCGTCGACCTGGCAGAGCACCGCCCGGCATCCGGCGGCGGCGTTGCGTGCCTTGAGGCTGGTGCCGTTCGTGATGACCCGGGCCAGGCCCGACTCGGCCTGCCAGGTGAACCCCACGGGCACCACGTGCGGGGTGCCGTCGGGCCGCAGGGTCGTCAGGGTGGCCAGGTGGCGAACGGCGAGGAAGTCGAGGGCGGCCGGTGAGAGGTCGCCCGGAAGGGTCGCCACCGCTCAGACCGCCAGACTGAGCAGCATCACGAGCCCGAACCCGAACACCGAGATGACCGTCTCCATCACCGACCACGACTTGATCGTCTCGCCGACGGTGAGGCCGAAGTACTCCTTGACCAGCCAGAACCCGGCGTCGTTGACGTGGCTGAAGAACAGCGATCCACAGCCGATGGCGAGCACGAGCAGCGCGAGGTGGCTCGGGCTCAGGGACGCGCCGAGCGGGCCGACGATGCCGGCCGCCGTGATGGTCGCGACCGTCGCCGATCCGGTACCGAGCCGGATCAGTACCGCCACCAGCCAGCCGAGCACGAGCGCCGAGATGTTGACCCCGGTCGCCCAGTCCTTGATGACCTCACCGACGCCGGCGTCGATGAGGGTCTGCTTGAACCCGCCGCCCGCGGCCACGATGAGCAGGATGCCGGCGATGGGGGGCAGCGCCGCCCCGTAGGTGTCGCTCACCTGGCTCTTGGTCATGCCGGAACCGAGACCGAGCGCGAAGTAGGCGAAGATGACGGCGATGAGCAGGGCCACGATCGGGGTGCCGAGCACATCGACCACCTTGCGGATGCCGTTCTCCTTGTCGGTCACGGTCAGCTTGAGGATGGCGTCGATGAGCATGAGGAAGACGGGCAGCGTGATCGCGATGAGCGCGGTGCGGAAAGCCACCCGGCGCCGGCCGGGCTGCCGAGAGGGGTCGAGGTCGTCGAGGTCGGCGCCACCGGTCCCCTTCGAGTCGGTGCCTCCGCTCGTTCCGCCTGAGCCGTGGGGGAGGCCCGTGCCGCCCGTGCCACCGACGCCCACCAACGAGTCGGCGCTCTTGGGCACCCACTGGTCGACGAACCGGGCGAGGATCGGGCCGGCCACGATGACGGTGGGGATGGCGATGATGATGCCGTAGAGCAGGGTCAGGCCGAGGTCGGCCTTGAGCAGGCCGATGGCGGTGAGGGGGCCGGGGTGCGGCGGAACGAGACCGTGCAGCACCGACAGTCCCGCCAGGGCCGGGATGCCGACGAGCATCAACGACACCCCGGTGCGCTTGGCGACCATGATGATGACCGGCACGAGCAGCACGACGCCGATCTCGAAGAAGAGTGGCAGGCCGAGGATGGCGGCGATCAGCGCCATCATCCACGGCAACCCACCTCTGCCCACGCGCCCCACGAGCGTGGCGACGATGCGGTTCGCGCCGCCGGAGTCCTCGAGGATCTTGCCGATCATGGCCCCGAGCGCGATGAGGATGCCGACCGACCCCGTCGTCGACCCGAAGCCTGCGACGAAGCTGTCGACGATCTGGATCGGCGGCATGAAGGCCACCGCCCCGAGCACCGCCGAGCCGAGCATCAGCGACAGGAACGGGTGCAGCTTGGCGAGCGTGATGAGCAGCACGACGGCGAGGATGCCGATCAGGCAGGCGGCAAGGAGCTGACCGCTGCCGGCGTACGGCACCTTGGGCGGATCGGCGAGCAGGGTGACGACCGGTGACGACGTCAGCGAGTTCATGCCTGGTGGTCCCTTCTCAGGTCGAGCGCACCGAGGGCTCGGTCGAGCACGATGGCCGACGTTCCCTCGTTCGAAATGGAGACGCCGGGCTCGTCATTCTCGAGGGGCTCGAGGGTGGCGATCTGGCTGGAGAGCAGCGACGGTGGCATGTAGTGCCCGGGTCGGTGCTCCATACGGTCGCGGATGACCTCGCTCGGGGCTTCGACGTGCAGGAAACGAACGTGCGGGCGGTCTCGGCGAAGCAGGTCTCGATAGACCCGGCGTAGCGCCGAGCAGGTGACCACGGCCGACTCCCCGACCGACTCCTTGCCGCTGATCCACTCGCCGATGGACTCGAGCCAGGGCCAACGGTCGTCGTCGGTCAGCGGGTGACCGCTACGCATCTTCTCCACGTTCGTCTCGGAGTGGAACGCGTCGCCCTCGGCGAACTCCCACCCCATGACGGTCGAGATCCCTTTGGCGACGGTCGTCTTGCCGCTACCCGACACCCCCATGACGATCACGACGTCGATCGGGGGCCGTGATGGCGCTTCGTCGTTGATGCCCATGCTGAGAACATAGACCGTTGAAAGGCGGGCCAGGAGGTTGTAGCGTGGCCCCTCGTGCCTGATCTCCTGCGAACCTGATGAGCACCTTCTGGATCCTCGTCCGCGCCGGTTTCCGTAGGCACTCGACCTACCGGCTGGCTCTGCTGGCCGGCATGGTGACGAACTCCGTGTTCGGCGTCATCCGGGCCTCGGTGCTGCTCGCCGCCCTGGCCTCGGCCGGTGCAGACATCGAGGGCTATGACCCCGCAACCGCGGTCGCGTTCGTCTGGTGGGGGCAGGCCCTGCTCGGCACGGTCAACCTCTGGGGCTTCCAGGAGGTGAACGACCGGGTGCGAACGGGCGACATCGCGGTCGACTTCCTGCGTCCGGTCGATCCCCAGCTGGCCTATCTCGCAGGCGATCTCGGTCGCGCCGGCATCAACCTGGTCGCCCGCGGGCTGCCGACTCTCGCCATCGGCGCCCTGTTCTTCAACCTGGCCTGGCCACCGGGGTCGCTCAGCTGGGCCAGCGGGTCCGTGTCGCTGCTGCTCGCCGTGGTGGTGGCCTTCTCCGGCAGTTTCGTGATCAACCTGCTCGCGTTCTGGCTCGTCGAGGTGCGCGGCATCCGGATGCTCTACCTGATCGTCGGTGGCCTGCTGTCGGGCCTCTACCTTCCCGTGCCGTGGTTCCCCGACTGGCTGCGCACGATTGCGCAGTGGTCGCCGTTCCCGTCGATGCTGCAGAACCCCGTCGACATCCTCGCCGGGCGGGTCGCCGGTGGTGACATCACCGGCACCCTTGCGGTGCAGCTCTTCTGGGCGGTGGCGCTGCTCGGTCTGGGCCAGCTGGCGCTGAGCGCCGGCCGGCGACGACTCGAGGTGCAGGGTGGGTGACCGGTTGGAACCCTACCGAGCGCTGCTCGCCTCACGGATGCGTGCACAGATGCAGTACCGTGCCTCCTTCGTCACCGACATCCTCGGCACCGTGGGGGTGGGCCTGGCGGAGTTCGCCGAGGTGTGGGTCATCTTCCACAACGTTGACGTGCTGGGCGGTCTCGACTTCACTGCGGCACTGCTCGTGTTCGCCCTCAGCAACATCGCCTTCTCGCTCGCCGACCTGTTCGTCGGCCACCTCGACCGACTGCCCACCTACATCCGGGCGGGCCAGGTCGACGCCTTCTACGTGCGCCCCCTGCCGCTGCTCGCCCAGCTGATCACCAGCGACCTGTCGCTGCGACGCATCGGTCGCCTGTCGGTGGCCCTCGTCGCGCTGACGGTCGCGCTCACGACGGCCGACCTCGCCTGGTCCCCCGCCGTGGTCGCGCTGCTGGTGCTGACGATCGTGAGCGGCACCGCCATCTTCTCGGCCCTGTTCACCGCCGCCGGAGGGTTGCAGTTCTTCCTCGTCGACGGCGCCGAGTTCACGAACAGCTTCACCTACGGCGGCGCCTATTCTGCGCAGCAGAGCCAGCAGGTCTTTCCGGGTCCACTGCGCATCTTCTGGACCTTCGTGATCCCGACCGCCTTCGTGGCCTACCTCCCTGCCGTCACTATCCTCGACCTGCCGGGGGACCGGCTGGCACCCTCGTGGTTGGCATGGTGCACCCCGCTGGCCGCCGGCCTCGCCTGGACGGTCGCCGGTCTGTGCTGGAGGGCCGGCACCCGTCACTACCAAGGAGCAGGTGGATGAGCACCATCATCGAGACGCGCGAGCTGGTGCGTGAATTCAAGAAGACCCGAGCTGTCGACCGCATGTCGTTCGTCGTTCTGCCCGGTGAGTCCGTGGGCTACATCGGTGCCAACGGCGCCGGCAAGTCGACGACGATCAAGATGCTGACCGGCATCCTCAAGCCGACGTCGGGGCAGGTGCGCACCTGCGGGCTTGACCCGATGCGCCAGCGGGTCGCGGTGGCCAGGCGGGTGGGTGTGGTGTTCGGCCAGCGGTCACAGCTGTGGTGGGACCTGCCGCTGGGGGAGTCGTTCACCATTCTGGCCGCCATCCATCGGCTCGACCCCGCGGCCGGCCGAGCCCGAACCCGGGCGCTCGTCGACCAGCTCGAGATGGGCCCACAGCTGGGCACGCCGGTGCGTTCGCTCTCGCTCGGACAACGGATGCGGGCCGAGATCGCGGCCGCCCTGCTGCACATGCCCGACCTGTTGATCCTGGACGAGCCGACGATCGGGCTTGATGTGCTCTCGAAGCAGCGGCTGCGCGAGTTCCTCGTCGCTGAGCGGCGCGAGCGGGGGACCACCTTGTTGCTCACCACCCACGACATGGGCGACATCGAACGTCTCTGCGACCGGGTGCTGGTCATCGACCGAGGCGCGCTGGCCTTCGACGGCACGCTCGCCGGTCTGGCCGCAACCGTGGGGGCGCAACGGCTGCTCGTCATCGACCTCGCCGTGCCCACCCCGCCCCTGAGCTCGATCGAGGGGGCGACCCTGGTCTCGAACGAGTCTCGGGGGCTGCGCCAGAGCCTGGCCTTCGACCCGCAGACGACCACCGCCGCAGCCGTGCTGGCCCGGGTCTCGGAGATGGCGCAGGTGCGCGACCTCGCCATCGAGGAACCGGACATCGAAGACGTCGTGCGCCGCATCTACGCGGCTTCGAGGCCGTAGACCGCACCCGGCACCGCCGCCCGAGCCCTTCTGGGTGCGTCTGCCCGGGCCGGAGCCCGGGTCAACGCACCCGGGCGGCGGCACGTCAGCATCGGTGCGGCGGGTGGGTCAGCGCCGAGTGGACAGGGCGGCCATCGCTCGGCGGGCGGCGTGGGCGAGGGGCTGTCCTCGACCCTTGAGGGGAACCGTCCACACGTCGTGACCGGGCAGGCCCCGCTCGGTGAGCAGTGAGCTGGCCGCGAGCCAGCCGGTGGTGGCGGCGCGCTCCATCAGTGCGACCGGATGTTCACACCGGATGCCGTCGCCGGCGAGCACCACTCGGGCGTCGCTCGTGGTGACACCGGGCCGGTCGGCCCACGGGTCGGTGCCGGCCAGTGGGCAGTCGTTCGCGACGATCCACTCGTCGTGCACGACTGTTGCCCTGGTCAGCTCGGGATGCACGCGGTGCAGCTGACTCAGCAGCTCTGAGCGCATGGCGGACTCGTCGAAGTCGGCCGGCGCGGCGTAGGCGTGCAGCTCGACGACGGAGCCCCCGCTGCGCTGCGCCCAGTCGCGCGCCCCCTCTTCCATCTGCTCGAGGAACGACACGTTGTCGAGGGGGCCGAAGCCGCTCGTGCCGAGGAACGGAGGTGCGCCAGGCGCTGGTGGGCGGTCGAGCCAGAGCCGCCACACGATGAAGGGAGGTGCGATGCGCAGGGCGGCCACGCGTGAACGCCATTCGTCGTCGCCGAGCCAGTGGGCGCCGGCCACGAGTCGCTGCAGGGGGGCTCGGTCGGTCGCGAGCACCACGGCATCCGCCTCGAGAACGCGGTCGTCGTCGAGCGTCACGCGGACGCCGTCGCCACTCTCGTCGAGCGCGGTGACCGAGCGTGCGGTCAGGGTGGTGACGCCGAGGCCGTAGAGGTAGCGACCGATGGGCGCCCACAGCGCCTCGTCGAACGAGGCCCGCGGCACGTCGAAGAGCAGGCCCTCGGCGGAACCGGTGAAGTAGGTGTGGAACATCGCCACGAGCTCGCCGCCCGAGAAGTCGCGGGGGTCGGCGAAGAAGCTGCGCGCGAACACCTCGAGGGCGAGGTGACGAGCCTGGTCGGGAAACTTCAGCCGGTCGAGCACGTCGGCGGCGCTCACGCCGTCGTACTCGCTGTAGGTCGTCGGAAAGGTGACGTCGAGCAGGCCAAGGGCCGCCTCGATGTCGACGTGGCGCAGCGCCGACAACGGAAAGCTGGGGCTCTGGGCCACGAAGGCGGCAATGCTGAGCGGCGGGGTGCGCGGGATGCTCGCGAAGGAGTCGGTTGGGCCGTCGGCGAGGCGGAGCGGGTAGTCGTCGAGGGGCATCAGCCGCTCGAGGGCGGGGTCGCCGCGTCGCAGCAGGGCGCGCAGGTTGTAGTACTGCCGGAAGAACGCGTGGAACCCGCGACTCATGGTGGCGGTCTCGGCCCCACGGTCAGCCCCGTCACGGGCGTCGCTGCCAGAGAGGCCGATCGGCCAGGACCGCACCCGCCCGCCCAGGGTCTCCTGCCGCTCCACGAGCGTGACCGGCACGCCACGTTCGGCAAGGCCCACCGCCGCTGTCAGGCCGGCGATGCCGCCACCGACGACGACGACGCCGCGGGGACTGAAGCCCTTCCCGCCGGTGCGCGGGAGGGGGGCGAGGTGTCTGACGGCCCGGGGGTCACGGCCCGGTACCCAGGTGGTCTGGTTCATGAGCGCTTCGGCCTCTGTCCGTGGAAGGTGTGGATGATGCCGCGCTGCCAGCCGCCGATGGTGCTCGAGCGCACTTGTTCGAAGCCGGCTTCTCGCAGCCGCGCCCGCAGCGCGGGAACGGAGTCCATGTCCATCACGCTGCGCCACAGGTAGCGGTACAGACGGGTGCGTCGCGACGTGATCCAACCGAGCGGAACGACCACACCCCAGCAGACGGCGCTCCAGACTGCGGTGGCGCTGCGGTTGCCCGCCACCGAGTACTCGTGCACCACGAGGGTGCCGCCGGGACGCAACAGACCCAGCAGGCTGGTGAACAGCTCGTCGCGCTGCTGGACGTTGCGCACGAGGTAGGCCGCGAAGATGGCGTCGAGCTCGATGGCGTCGAACTCCGGTAGGTCGGCCAGCTGCTCGGCCCGGCCCTGGGCGAAGCTCACGCTCGCCGGCCAGGTCTTCGCGCGTGCCTCCCGGAGCATGCCAACCGAACCGTCGACGCCGATGAGCCGGTAGTCGAGGCCGGCGACGTCGAGGGTCTGCACGAGGGCCCGAGTCGAGGCGCCCGAGCCGCAGCCGATGTCGGCCACGATGGCCGGGGCCGTGCTGGGCCCGGCCGCGAGGGCGTCGACCAGCACCTGCGCCGAGGCCCGCAGGTGGGCGTGGTAGCCGGGGTTGAGCCCGACCATGAGGTCGTAGCGGTCGGCGACCTCGTCGAAGGCCTCGGGCACCTGGCTGCGGTTCACGGCCTCGGATGTCGTCATGCCTTGCTCCCTCTGTCGGTGGTGGCGGGGCTCGCGGCCGTGCTCATGGTGGTGCGCTGCTTCCGCTTGGCCCGCTCCCAGAGCACGATGGCGCTGGTGACCATGGAGAAGCCGAAGAGGTAGTCCTCGACGGGGATGTCCCACGGGAAGCGGAGGCCGAGGTGGTGCTCTGCGTTGTAGATCACGATCGGGGCGCTCAGCTTCGTCAGCCAGCCGTCGACGAGGGCCTGGAAGAAGGCGACGATGGCCATCGAGACCCAGAACTGCGCCTTCCGGAAGAGCCCCAACCCCACGCGACGTTCAAGAACGACGGTGGCCACGACCGAGAGCACGGCCAGCACGGTGTACTCAGGCACGGGCTCGCCACCTCCGCACCCAGGTGAAGACGGTGCCGACCGCCTCGTAGGTGAGCAAGCCGCAGATCGGGATGGCCACGAAGAAGACGAGCTCCTCGAGCGGCATCCGCAACGGCAGGTGGATGCCGGTGACGTAGTCGGGGTTGTAGCTCCAGTGCCCACGCCAGATGCCGAGGATGTCCCACACCGCATAGACGATGACGACCGGGATCATGGCCGCCAGCAGCAGCTTCGGCCGACGGTAGACCTTCGCGGAGAACACGAACTCGAGGGGAAGGGTGATGAGCAGACACCCCGCCATCAGGGCGAGGTACTGGTAGTGGTCGTCCATCGGCCCCGTTCTCGTCTCTCGGCCGCTGGTCGGCCATGCACCCAACAGCACCAGCCTATGCGAGGGGCCGCGAACCGGTACGACCGGTCAGAAGGCGGTGTAGCCGCCGTCGGCGACAAGTACCGAACCGGTGACGAAGCTCGAGGCGTCACTGGCGAGGAAGACGACGGCAGGAGCGAGCTCATTGACGGTGCCGTATCGCACGAGCGGTGCGTCCTGCACCCACTGGCGACGGAACCGGGGTTCGTCGACCGGTGACATGTCGGTCTTGATGTAGCCGGGTGCCAGGGCGTTCACCCGCACCCCGTACGGCCCCCACTCGGCGGCGAGACTTCGGGTGAGGTGGTGCACGGCCGCCTTGGACGCGTTGTAGGCCGGCTGCCACTGGGGACGGTTGACGATGAGCCCCGACATCGAGCCGATGTTGACGATGACGCCGGACCGTTGACCGACGAAGTGTCGCCCGAAGGTCTGGGCGCAGCGCCAGACGGCGTCGAGGTTGACGTTCATGACCGCGCGCCAGTCGTCGTCGGTGACCTCGAGGGCAGGGGCGTGAACGCAGGCTCCGGCGTTGTTGACCAGCACGTCCACCCGGCCGAAGGCGGTCAGGGTCTCGTCGAGCATCCGCGTGACGTCATCGCCAGAGGTCACGTCAGCGGTGATGAAGTGCGCCGAATGGCCCTGGTCGAGTAGCTGGTGCGCCACCCGCTGTCCTCGCTCGCTGTCGCGGCCGACGAGCACGACGCTGGCGCCGGCTTCGACCAGGGCGGTCGCGAAGCCCTCACCGAGGCCTCGTGTTCCACCGGTGACCACGGCGACGCGACCGTCGAGACGGAAGCGGTCGAGGGAGCTCATCGCACGGCGTCGAGGGCGTCGACGACCCCGTGGCCGAAGTAGCTGTTCTCGGCCGCGGTGCCGACGCAGGGCGCCTTGGACGTCGAGGGTGGGCAGGCCTTGGGGTCGGCCTGGGCGCGAAGCTCGGCGACGAGCTTCGCCGGTTTCCAGGCGGGGTGTCGGCTCTTCATCAGCGCCAGCACGCCGGCGACGTGCGGGGTGGCCATCGAGGTACCGCTCTTGAGGCCGTAGCCGTCGTCGGTGATCACCGTCGAGAGGATGCCGGAACCGGGAGCCGCGACGTCGATCTTGCCCAGGCCGCGGTTGGAGAACTGCGAGAACGAGGAGTCGAGCGTGTTGCCGACCTGCGCCAGCGACGACACCGTGACCACCCCCGGCAGCTCGGTGGGGATGTCTTGGCAGTCGTTGTTGATGACGCGTTTCACCGGGGTGCCGTCGTCGGGACTGGTGTTGTCGGTCGTCTTGTTCGCGAGGTCGTAGGCCGAGTTGCCCGCGGCGGCGGCATGCGCCACGCCTCGCGCGGTCGACCAGGCAACGGCGCGGCGCACGGCTTCCTTCGCGGCGGCCTGGTCGGGCTGGTCGGAGCAGTAGAACTGGAACGGGTCGATGTAGTAGCTGTTGTTGGTGACGTCCATGCCCCGTAGGCCCGCCCAGACGAAGCCGCACACGGCGTACTCGGGGTAGATGTAGCCGGCATCGTCAACCACCTTCACCGACGCGACCCTCACCTTGGGGGCGACGCCGACCATGCCGATCCCGTTGCGGGCGGCCGCGATGGTGCCGGCCACGTGAGTGCCGTGGTCACTCGTCGTCGACTTCCAGCCGGTGGCCGAGAGGTCGGGGCGCCCGGCGTCGGAGCAGTTGACCGAGTCGGCGATGTCGAGGTTGGCGACGAGGTCGGGGTGATCGGCGTCGATGCCGCTGTCGAGCACGCCCACCACCACGCGACTCGACCCGTCGGTGACCCGGTGGGCCACGTCTGCCTTGATCATGGTCAGGTCCCACTGGTCGGTCTCGAGCGGGTCGAGGTCGGGGCCGTTACGGCCCAGCAGTGGCGGGGCCGCGTCGGGGGTGGCTGTGGTGTCGGGCTGGGGTCCGGTCGGGGACCCATCCGCCGCCGAGCGGGCGGCGCTGGCAGAGCCCACCGCGTCGGTGGGCAGGAACGGGCCACCGGTGACATCGTCTCCTCCCGGCGTGCCCCCGGTGACGGCCACGCTGCGCGTCGCCCCGACCGAGACGACGGACGGGCCACCCTCGGCCTTGACCTCACCCCGGAACGACCCGTTTCTCGAGTGGGCGATGACGACACCGATCTGAGGCCATGTCTGCACCACGACGCCGCCGGCTCGCCGGACCGCCGCCGCGACGCGTTGGGTCGGGGTGGGGCCTGCGAGCGCGGCGTTGACGACGTAGCTCATGAGCAGCCCGTCGGGCGTCGGGATCGGCACCGGGGTCGAGACCGGCTGGCGGGTCGACGGCGCTTGAACGGTTGCTGAGGCGGCCGGTGACCCACCCTCAGCCTGGCCTTCAGGGTCGCCGGGAGCGTTCGACCCGCTGATGGCCGCTGCCGCCGCGTCGACGAGGTCGGACGCCCGGGTGGCGGCCGCGGCCGCCACCGGGTCGGGGTTGACGGCGGGGTTGACGGCGGGGTTGACGGCGGGGTGGACGGCTGGGTTGGCGGCGGGTCGGCTGATCTGCAGGCCGCCCGCAGCCGCTTGCGCTGCGGCCACGTTCGAGAACCCCAGGCCCACTGGTGCGGCGACGGTTGCGCCCTGCGCCGAGGCTCCGGCGCAGAGGGCCACGGCCGCAACAGCGATCACGGCCCGGCGCAAGGCGGTCGTGGGTCGCATGAGGGGGTGAACTCCCGGGGTCGAGGCGCGTTGTCATGGGCGTGCGCCGGTGGTGAGCGTGGCGCACGCCTCCATCGTTGCCTGTCGTTCCCGATCGCGCCAGCCCGGTCGGGCGTTCTGAAGGACCGTCTCAGGTTGAGAGCGAGTCGAAGACGACGTCGGCGAGGTGGTGGGGGTGCGTGTACGGGTTGTTGTGCGAACCGGGCTGCGTCGTGACGCGCACTCGGGGTGAGGAGGTGGCGCAGAGGGCAAGCTGCTCCAGCCACTCGGTGGGCGCGAACGAGTCGTGCACGCCCGAGGTGAGCGACAACGGCATCCGCAAGCGGCCCACACGCTCGTCGGGGGCGTCGGCGAGGCCTGACAGCAGGATCGAGGGCACCCCCCACCAACCGCGCGCGACCTCGCTCGGTCGGATCTGGCGCAGGGTGTCGTCGCGGTAGGCGGTCACGGCAGCGCGCGCGAGGTGGGGTAGGCGCCGCTGCGATCGGGTGAACGTGGGCCCCGCCATCACGAGGGAGAGGTTGGGATGCCGTTCCTGCGCGGCCAGTGCGGCGGTGAGTGCGGCCTGTGAGCCGGTCGAGTGCCCGATGATCGTGGTGCGTTCGGCCGTCGGCTGGAACATGATCCAGGCTGCTGCCATCAGCCCGATCGCGTGGATGTTGGGGCGGGTGCTGTTGGGCTCGCCGAGCCCGAAGCCCGGCAGGTCGAGCAGGGCGACACTCACGCCACGCGCCGCGATCGCGTGAGCGGTCGGCAGGGCGTACTTAGGCAGACCGAGGCCCGGCACGAGCACCACGGAGGCCGCCGAGGGCCCGGCTGGAGGATCGATCACCAGTGCGTGGACGCGTTTGGAACCCACGTCGGTGAAGGTGTGGCGCATGCTCCATGATGGAACAACGTCGTCGGGGACGAGCGGGCAGCGCCCGATGAGCACGAGGAGAGAGCCGGATGTCGACTGGAAGCACCGTCTACGAACGGCTCGCCCCACCCACCGCGCAGGTCGACGCGTCGCTCGCCGGCAGTCGGGAGGCCGTCTTCTGGCTGGACGACAGCGGCGAACGGGCCTCGTTCGAACCGCTGCGTGGGGTGCGCACCACCGACCTCGCCGTCGTCGGTGGTGGTTATGCCGGTCTGTGGACCGCGGTACTGGCCAAACGCCGCAACCCTGGCGCCCGCGTCGTGCTGCTCGAGGCGAAAACCGTCGGCTGGGCGGCTTCCGGGCGCAACGGTGGCTTCGTCGACGCGAGCCTGACCCACGGCGAGCCCAACGGGCGCAGCCGCTGGCCGGGGGAGTACGACGAGCTCGAGAGGCTCGGGGCCGCCAACCTCGAGGGCATGGCGTCCGACATCGCCGACCTCGGTATCGACTGCCAGTTCGAGCGCACCGGCATGCTCGAGGTGGCCGTCGAACCGCACCAGGTCGAGTGGGCTCGTGAGGGCGCCGGGGAGTTTCTCGACCGGGCCGCCGTGCGAGCCGAGATCGACAGCCCGATCTTCCTGGCCGGCACCTTCGAACGCGACTCCTGCGGGCTCGTGCACCCCGGTCGGCTGGCCCACGAGCTGGCTCGGGTCGCCAGTGAGCACGGCGTCGAGATTCACGAGCACTCGCGCGTCACAGCGATCGAGAGCGAGCGCACCGGGGGCGATCGGGCCGTCACGCTTCGTACCGACTCGGGCTCGGTCGTGGCCGACCGGGTCGCTCTGGGTACCAACGTCTTTCCGTCATTGATCAGGCGCACTCGAATGTTCACGGTTCCGGTCTACGACTACGTGCTGATGACCGAGCCGCTTTCGGCGGAGCAGCTCGCCGCGATCGGCTGGGCGGGGCGGCAGGGCCTGGGCGACCTGGCCAACCAGTTCCACTACCTGCGGCTCTCGGCTGACAACCGCATCCTCATCGGGGGTTACGACGCGATCTACCGGTACGGGCGTCGGGTGCGGCCGGCCTACGAGCGCCGGCCCGAGAGCCACCGCCGACTGGCCGCACACTTCTTCACGATGTTCCCCCAGCTCGAAGGGGTGCGCTTCTCGCACCGCTGGGCCGGGGCCATCGACACCTCCACCCAGTTCTGCGCCTTCCACGGGCTGGCGCGGCAGGGCCGGGTCGCGTACGCGGCCGGCTTCACCGGCCTCGGTGTCGGGGCAACGCGGTTCGCGGCCGAGGTGATGCTCGACCGGCTCGCGGGAGACACCACGCCGCGCACGTCGTTGACGATGGTGAGGCGGATGCCGTTGCCCTTCCCTCCCGAACCGGTCGCCTCGGTGGGCATCAACCTGACCCGTCACTCTCTCGACCGTGCCGACCACCGCGAGGGTGAACGCAACCTGTTGCTGCGTGCTCTCGACAAGGTCGGCCTGGGCTTCGACTCCTGACCGGACCGTGGCGGCCCGACCACGGGGTGCTGGTCAGTCGTCGGTGACCGGGCCACGGCGCGACTTCGTCTGCCCGCGGCGGTGCTTGGCCTCGAGGCGTCGACGCTGGGAGCCGCGAGTGGGGCGAGTGGGCCGTCGGGGCGGTGCGGGTGGGGCCAGCCCGCCGCGGATCAAGGCGACGAGGCGCTCTCGGGCCGCCGCCCGGTTGCGCAGCTGGGATCGACGTTCGGAGGCCACGATCGACAGCCGTCCGTTCACCAGCTCGCCGGACCACGCCGCGGCGAGACGGTCCGCCTGAAACGGGGTGAGGGCGGTGGAGCGGCCCGGCTCGAAGAGCAGCTCCACCCGGCTGTCGGTCGTGTTGACCCCCTGCCCGCCCGGGCCGCTCGAGCGACTGAACCGCTCGATGAGCTCGGTGGCCGGGATGACGAGGCCGTCGGGCAGCCCGGGGCCTGGTGGCACCACGAGGTCGCGTCCCGGTTCACTCACCCGCCCATTGTCGGCCTACCGGCGATACTGGGGCGCATGACCATCTACCACCTGGCCCAGCAGTCGCACTGGCGCGCGGCGCAGGCGCGCGGCTCGTACTCCCAGTCGACCGTCGGCCGAACTCTCGACGAGGAGGGCTTCATCCATGCCTCCACCGCCGAGCAGTGGCCGCTGGTGC
>JBDTVJ010000006.1:0-45615 GCA_040007275.1 Terracoccus sp. | reverse complement strand
CGGGGGTTCTGCAGGGTGAGAACCGAGGTCAGGCAGACGACCAGCACCAGCCCGACCACCTCCAGCCGGAGGGCAATCGTCAGCTGGCGCCAGGCGCGAGTGGGGACGCCTTCGCGCCCGAGTCGCGGCACGAGCCGGAACCGGTTCCACACGGCCACCCCACCGACCAGCGCAACGAGTGCCAGCTTGGCCAGCAGCAACCGGCCGTAGAGCCCACCCACCAGGGCGGGGACCGAGCCGACGATGACCACGGCCAGGGCCGTCCCGGTGAGACCGAGCAGAAGCACGAGACCACCGGCCAGGGTGGAGAACCGGCCGAGCACGGCAGCGGCCCCGGCCGGGACATCCTGCCGGCGCCGGGCTCGGGCGAGATGCAGTACGAGGGCGATGAGACCGCCGACCCAGACCGCCGCCGTCGATGCGTGTACCACGTCGGCACCCATGACCAGCCAGCCTGGCCCGAAAGTCCGGGTGTGGCCCACGGGCAGCACCGACGTCAGGGCGACCACCGCGCCTATCGCCCCGGCTGCGGGGGCCACCCGCCCGGGCAGCCGCGTCCGCAGCAGCATCAACAGAACCCCCGTGCTGGCGAGCGCCCAGGTCAGGGCGGCTGCGCCCGCCCAGTCAAACGTTGCGGCCCCCGGCGTCACTAGAGCGCCAAGGCCCGACCCCTGCTCTCTTACGGCCGTGAGGGGAACCAGCGCCGCATAGCAGATTGCGGCCACCAGGCCCGCGGTGCGCGGGAGTCGCCGACCAGGAGAGGTGGTGCGGGCGACGATCAGGTCGAACACCGTCAGCCCCACGAGGCTGAACAGGCCGAGGTAGCCGAGCGCGTTCAGCGCCCCGTACAGCACATCGACAGGGCGGGAGTCGGCCTGCGTGACGGTGGGTGCGACGGCGGAAGCCTCGCCGACGCTGAAGGCCAGCACCCCTGAAGCAGGGTGGGAGTCGTCGGAGACCACCCGCCAGCCGACGACATAGCTGCCCTTGGCCAGGTGGGCCGGCAGCGTGGCGCGTACCGTCGCACCTACCATCGAGGCGGCGAGCGTGCGGCGGGCGCCGCTGCCGTCGTAGAGCTGCACGCCGTCGGGGACGAGGAAGACGGGCTCGTCGAACGTGAGCTCCACCGAGACCGGCGCGGCCGAGAGCACCGCCCCGGCGGCCGGTACCGTGGAGACGAGCTCCGCGTGCGCCGAGGCAGTCGTCGCGGGGAGCCCCAGGCACAGGCCCAGTGCCATGAGCAGCACCCCGAGGAGCCGGGCGGCCCGGTTTCTGCCCCGCCCGCGCGCTGGGCCCAGGCTCACGGCCCCCAAAGGTGGCGTTCTGTGCACGGTCGTCTCCTCGTCCTGGGTCTAGGTCAGCGTATGGTCCTGAACCACAACGCCGCCCGGAACGCGTGGGGGGGACGCGTCCGGACGGCGATGCGGGTCAGATGGCTGTTAGTTCAAACCCGTCGTGAAGGTCCAGGTGGTGGCCTTCAGGGCAACCCCGTTGGTGCTCTTGATCCCTCCCGTCAGGGTGACCTGGAAGACGGTGTTGGCCCGCAGGGTCACGGCCGGCTTCAAGGTGGCCACGTGGGTCGTGGCGTTGTAGGCCACCGCTGCATTCACCGGCGCAAGTCCAGGCCTCTGCAGTGTGAAGCTGCTACCCGACACGCCAGTCACTGCCTGGTTGAAGGTCACCGACACCGTCGACCCACGGAGAACCCCGGTGGCCCCGGCTGCGGGGGCCCGCACCGTGACCGCCGGAGCGACCGTGGTGAAGGTCCCGGTCTGGGCGACCAATGCCACTCCCGCCGTGTTCTTGATGGCCGAGCTGAGCGACCAGGTGTAGGTCGTCCCTGCCATCAGAGCCGCATTCGGCGTCAGCGTGGCCGTGGTGCCTGCGGTGTTGAGGGCGACCGCAGACGCCACCGTGGTGTTCCCCTGCTTCAGCGTGAACGCATTGGCAGGCACGGTCACCTTGCTGTTGAACACCACGATGACCGGCGTTCGACCCACCGACACCTCAGTGGCGGCGTTCTTGGGGGTGACCGAGGTGACCGTGGGGCCGGGGACCGGGACCGTGGTGAAGTTCCACTGCTTACCGGCGATGGCGCTGCCGGTGGCACTGGTGATGCCCGTGGTCAGCGTGGCCGTGTAGACCTTGCCCTGGCCCAACGCGGCGGTCGGGGTCAAGGTCGCGATCCGACCGGTCGCGTCGAGCGACACGGTGGCCGGAACCGCCGTCGGGCCCTGGGCGAGCGTGACGGTTGTGGAGCTCACTCCCGTGACCGGCTCGCTGAAGGTGGCCGTCACCTTGGTGCTGGTGGCGACGCCCGTGGCGCCCGACGTCGGTGTGACGGCGGTGACCAGCGGTTGGGTGGTCGCCCCGTCCGACACCCCGGCGGTCGTGGACGCGTTGTAGGCGGTCACCTGGTAGGCGAACTGGCCGGTGGCGGCGGTCAGGTCGGTCCAGGTCGTGACGTTGGCCAAAGCCGTAGCCACCTGGGCGTAGGTGCCCACCACCCCGTTGGTGATCGGAGCCCGACTGATGCGGTAGCCGATCTCGTTCTTGGGGTTGCCCCAGGTTGTCGGGTCGGTGAGCGACACCGGTGTTCCGTCGGTCCAGGTCAGGGCGACCCCGGTCGCAGATCGAGCGAGCTGCACCACCGGCTTGTCAGGCGTCGTCCTCGGCACCTTGAGGGTGATCGGACGCATCATGTCCATCTCCTCGTGGCTGAGGATGTGGCAGTGCCAGACGTACTCCCAACCGAAGTCGGTCATTACGTTGGTGATCGGGGCGGTGGGGTTGCCGTTGGCGTCGGTGTTGTTGAACCCCGCCTCCGACCCGTTGGCTCCGGTGGCTGAACCCTTGGCGCCGAGCGGCATCATCGGGTTCAGCGGACGGTTGCTGTCCGGGATGCCGAACGGGAGCTTCGGCACGATGGGTCGCACGGCCACGATGGTGTCCTCGAGCGGACTCACCCGCACCGTGTCCTTCCAGCCCAGCTCGGTGGCTTCCGGCGGGATGATGATGTTGTCCCACGTCACCCGGTTGAGCACCTGGACGTCGTTGAGGTGGAAGTGCAGCGGATGGGTGTCCACCCCGTTGTGGGTGATCTTCCAGATCTGCGTTCCGTCCGGTGCCACGGCCGAGACCGGCGTCACCTTCAGGGGGTCGGTGGAGTTGGTGCCGTCGAGATTCTCCGTGGCCGGGTTGACGAAGGGGTAGAGGATGACGTTCTGCAGGAGGGGTGTCGCGCCCGGGGCCTCCAGCCCGAGGTTGCTGCTCATTCGCCCCCATTCGTCGAAGTTCGCCGAGTTCATCTCGTCATGCACTGACTTGGGCTCGATCTTCACCCCCATCTGGGAACCGGAGAGGGTGTCGAACTTGAAGGTGTCCCCTCCCTGCTCGGCGATCCGGGCGAAGCCGTCGCACTTGGGCGACGGGTTGCTGGTCGCGTTGCAGGCACCGGAGGCCGCGAAGTTCGTGCCGAGGGCGCCGTTGTAGGCGGCCTGGCCGACGACGATCGGGTTCTGGCTGGACTCGAAGACCCCGGCCGGCTTGCCGGCGGCATCGAGGTGGTGGCCGAAGGCCGTGACGAGCTTGCCCATCTGGTCGGCCGTGGTGTTGGGCCGGTCGAAGGCCAGAGCCGGAGCGGCATTGGACACCTTGACCTGCATGACCGTCCGGGTGTCCGGACCGTAGCCCGGAAGAGTGGACGGTGCGCCGGCCGGAGTCATGTCCGGGCCACCGGCGTAGTAGTCGTAGCTGGCGATCCGGCCCGGGTAGGCGGCCGGGGCGTCGTTGTAGAGGATCAGCGTCTTGCCCCGGTAGGCCGAGAAGTCGACCACCACGTCGGCCCGTTCGGCCGGCGCAAGGAGCAGGGAGTGCTGGTCGACGTTGCCCACGTCGAAACGGGTGGGGTCGGTGATCCAGGTGGTCTCGTGGGCCGGCACGACAGCCGGAGCGGGCAGGAAGCCGCCCTCGTTGCCGATCTGGATCCAGTCGGGCCCCTTGGGGCTCTTGGTGGTGTCCGGGGTCGGGAAGACCACGGGGTCGGTCTGGGCAGCCTGGACCTCGCTGGCCTTGAGGGCCACCTCGGTGCCGGTCGCGGGGTCAGCGACATACCAGGAGAGGTTCCAGGTGCGGTCGTCCGAGCCGTTGAGGATGCGGAACCGGTAGGTCTTCGGGTCCATCGTCGTGGTCGGGTAGGCCGTGCCGTTGACCACCGGGGTGTCGTGGAAGGCCTCCATGCCTACCGAGTTGTTGGGTGTCGAGGGAACCAGTGCCGGCTCGCAGAACTCCGCGACGTTCGGGTCACAGGTGGGGTCGTAGTACGGGTTCGCCATGGGCGGGTACTTGGCGTCCTTGGCCGGCGGCCAGAACCATGGACCGTAGAACCAGCGGCCGAACGAGCTCATGCCGCTCGGGTCTCCGGGGTTCTGCGCGGGCATGTAGACGTGGGGCTGCCAGAGGTTGCCCTCACCGCCCCACTTCTTGGCGTCCCAGGTGGGGTCGAGCTGGGCCATCCGCTTCGCGCTGGGCACGAAGGTCTTGTCCTGGATGGTCAGCGGGATGCCCATGCCGAGACCGTCGAGCGCACCGCCGGGAGCGGTCAGTGCCTTCTCGGCGTCATCGGTGATCATGTAGCCGGCCTCTTCACCGGCGTAGACGTTCAGCCGGGTGATGCCCCACGCGTGGTCGTGGTAGAACATCATCCGCGCGCTCTGCTGGTTGGTGTAGAAGAACGTCTCCGCGCCGGGGCCGGGGTCTGGCATGTCCGGCACGTTGCTGACGCTGACGCCCTTCGGGTAGGCGGTGTTCTCCCCGCCCGGGGTGGTCCACTGGTGCGGCGTTCCGTCGCTGATCCAGGGCGTGATGCCGCCGTGCAGGTGCAAGGTGGCGCGGTTCTCGGTGTAGCAGGTCGTCGGCTTGGGCGTCTCGCCACACATCGGGTTGCGGACGCCGTCCAGCGGGCTCTTCAGGTCGGCGGCCATCTCCTTGGGCACGCCGTTCGCGTCGAGCTTCATCATCTGCGGGCCGGCGCCGGCACCCATGACGGTGGTGTCGACGGGCAGGAACAGGTCGCCATCGACTCCGGTGGGTAGCAGGTTGCGGAAGAGCACCCGCACCGGACGGTTCTTGGTGGCCATGATCGTCGGGCCGAGGTAGTGCGGCTTGTCGACGCCGGTGAAGTTGGCGATCGGGGCGTCCGGCTTGGTCGGATCGAGGTTCGCGTTACCGAGGGGGAGCTGCTTGCCCGGCACGACACTCGTCGCGAGCTGCACGTAGCCGCGCAGCAGGGTGGGGGGCAGGTCGCGGTGGAACTTCATCCGGTACTGGACGACCGCGATCTCGTAGTAGTCGGTGCCGGGGTAGGTGGTGGTGTCGGGCTGGGCGACCGGGATGTACTGGCCGAGGTCGTTGGCGTTGGCCTCCCCCTGACCGGGCAGGGTGTCGACGAACTTCTTGATGCCGGGGGTGAGGTAGCCCGCGCCCGGAGCGGTCACGGTGATGCCGGTGACCGAACCCTTGACGGCGACGCGTGCCGTGGCGCTGGCGCCCTTGTCGGCGGTGCCGACGGTGTCGGCGATGGTGACGGCCGGGGCCGAGTCGTAGCCCTGCCCGCCGTCGGTGACGTCGATCTGCGTGACACCGATCGTTGCTGTCACATCGGCGTTCGTGTCGGGCAGGGTCTTGCTGGCGTCGGTGACCGTGACGGTCGGGGCAGTGGTGTAACCGCTCCCCGCGTTGGCGATCGAGACGCCGGTCACGACGCCAGTGGCGTTCATGGTCGCGCTGGCAGTGGCCTGCGTACCGCCGGGAAGGTCGGGCTTGGACAACGTCACCAGCGGCTGGGCCTGGTAGCCCGCCCCGCCGTTCTTGAGGGTCAGGTTATCCACGATGCCGCTCGCGACGGCCTGCGCCTCGAAGCCCGGCGTCGGGTTGCCGCCGGTCAGCGTGACCTTCGGCGCGGTGAAGCCGTATCCGGTCTCGTTCACGTCGATGCCGGTGATGACACCGCTCGCGATGGTGGCGGTGGCGTGGGCGACCGTGGTGGGGGTGACACCGGCGGCACTGATGTCGACGGTCGGCGGGACGGCGTAACCGGCCCCGGGGCTCGTGACGTCGACGCCACTGATCGCTCCGGTCTTCGGGTCTACCGTGGCGGTGGCCGTCGCGCCGGTGCCGGGGTCGGTGATCGTCGGGGTGACGTCGGCGGCGAAGGAGTACGTCCGGTCGTGAGAGAAGTCGGGGTAACCGGCGTCGCCGAGGCTGAACGTGCTGTTCTGCACCGGCGGAACATTCGTAACCATGGTGGGGTCGCCACTGGCGGGGGTGCTCAGGGTGTCCGCGTTGGTCCCGCCCGTGTCGACGGGCACGCCCTGGCCGTAGAAGCCGATGACGTCGCCCTTCTGGACGGTGACCGGCGACACCGGGTAGGTCTCGACCTCGCCGGTGCCGACCGTCGGCGTCGGCACGGTGAGCTCGGCACTGGTGTAGACGACGGTGTAGGCCCCGGTGGTCGAGGGCCGCAGGACCATGGCGTGGAACGTGCCGCCGGCCGAGGTGCGGGGGCTGGATCCGGCCGTGCCCTGGTTCCAGCTCTGGAAGTCCTTCAAGGTGCCGGCTGGCAGCGGGGAGTGGTCGAGCACGACCATGACCGGGCCCAGGTCAGGGGGCGTCGTGGCGTAGTCGGTGGCGTACTTCCGCTCGATCAGAGGGTTGCCGAAGGCGACCGGCGTCGGGGTACCGACGCCGATCGTCACCACCGCGTCCGCCAGTGTCTGCGGGGTGTTGGCCCAGTTGGGGTACGGGCCGAAGTAGTGCGGCACCACCGCAGGGTCGGTAGCGCTGGCGGGCGTCCCGGCCTCGGCCGCGGCGGGCCGGAAGAGGCCGCCGAGCCCCGAGACGTTGGCGAAGCCGCTGATCAGTAGCACGAGCAGGGAGGTGAGGACGAGGACGAGGGGCCGCGCCGAAAGTCGTGGCGCGCCCTTGCGCAAGCGGGCTAAATGGTACATAGTGTCCCTTAGTGGCCGGCGCCGTCTCGCCCCGTGCGAGCGGTCACCTTGGGAGGAGACTGCGCGCGCTTTCTTAACGGATTGTTAAATTCGGCGCGAAACCCACAGTTCTCAGACCTGGCCCAGCCGGTAGCCCAGCCCTCGCACCGTCTCCACGGTGTGGCGTCCCAGTTTGCGGCGCAGGTGATGCACGTAGACGCTCACCAGCCCATCGTCCCCAGCCTCGGGGAAGATCTTCTCCATGAGCTCAGGCTGGCTGAAGACCTGGTGCGGCCGACGAGCGAGTGTCTCCAGCAGGTCGCACTCGCGGGTGGTGAGCGTCACCACATCCCCGTCAGTCCGCACGACCTGGCGGCCGGTGACCACCAGCCGCCCGAACGGCAGCGTGAGGTCGTTGGAGGTCTCGGCGTGCCGCCGACGCAGCGCCCGCAGTCGGGCCAGCAGCTCACCGGTGTCGAACGGCTTGCTCAGGTAGTCCTCTGCCCCGGCGTCGAGGCCCTGCACCCGCTCCCTGGGGGAGGACAGGGCGGAGAGGATCAGAACCGGCACGGTGACGCCACGCTCCCGAAGCCTCGCCAGGAGGTCCAGACCTTCGATGGCCGGCAACGTGCGGTCCAGCACCATCATCGTGTAGGGCCGGGTGAGGGCCAGGTGGAGTCCTCGCTGGCCGTCGAAAGCGGTGTCCACCGCATAGCCTGCACCGGTCAGCAACCGGACCAGCACCGCGGCCAAGGGCCGGTCGTCCTCGACGACCAGCACCGATCCGGCATGAGCCGCCAGTCTGGCCTCCAGCTCCTCGACTTCCACGACCACTCCTCGTTCGCCCGGCGCCACATGATGCAGTTCGAGGCTAGACGCCGGCCCGTGTGGTGGTGGCCGTTTGTCGACAGTGCCCGTTGCCGGTTCGTCGAACGTTGCTGGGTCATCCAGATCTAGCGTGACGCCCGTCGGGCGGCGTGGAGGGCGGGCCCGGCACCGACCCCGCGCGACAGACCTGCGTGATCGCTACGGCGGTACGTGCGGAAACCCGACGGCATCGGGCCATCGCAGATATCGTCGGCAGAGGTTGACGCTGCTGTCGGCGTCGGCTGTGACGCGGGGAGGCGCCATGACAACCCAGGATGCGGTGCACAAAGCCGTCGGGACGCACGACCAGAACACCCTCGACCGGTGGGCTCGGGACCGGTGGTCGCCGGGGACGACGGCCGGGCCGAGTGCTCGGGTGCGTCGTGCCCTGGTGGGCGGATGGCTGCTCTTCGCCGTGGTGAACTTTCTGCTGATGGTGCTCTTCGTGGGCAGTGAGACCATTCCCTACCACCTCATCTGGGCCAGTTTCGCCCTGCTGTACGGGTTGCTGCCGTTGTCACGACGAGCCACCGTGGCGACCTTCATCGTCGTGACCGTGACGACGGCTCTGCCGCTCATCCTGCACGCCAGGATGGGGGCGATCGGCTGGGCTGAATGTTCCGAGATCGTCCTCATGGGCGTGATCGTCTGGTTGTTGATCTGGCATGTGAACCGGCACCGGGCCGCTCAGTGCGCGATCGGTGACCTGTTGGACGACGAGCGGGTCCAGGCCGCACAGCGCGAGCTGACCGCCCGGTTCGGCTCGCACGAGGTCCGGACGCGGCTGACGGTAGCCCGTGCGCTGGTGGAGATGATGCGCCAGGACAGCACCGATCCCGCTATCCACGCCGACGCCGTCCTGGTGCTGGGCGAGATCGACAAGGCGACGGCGACGGTGACCACGTTGCTGCACCTGGTGCGTGCCGACGCCCCCGGTGAGACCCAGACGGTCGATCTCGACGATGTGGTGCACGAGGTGGTGGCACGCTGGTCGGCGGGGGTGGATCGCATCTGGAGCTCGTCGAGCTCGGTCGGCGTGGTACGGGCTGACCCCGAGCGGCTGGAAGCGGCCCTGGACTGCCTGATCGAGAACGCTGTCCGTTTCACCGACCCCACCGACACCATCGGAGTCGAGGCGCGGGTGGAGGGGCCCGATCTCGTGATCTCGGTGGCCGACACCGGGGCGGGCATTCCGGAGGCGGACCGGGAGCGGGTGTTCGCGGTCTTCGAGACCGGAAGCACCGCCGGAGAGCTCAGCGGTACCGGCCTGGGTCTGGCTCTCGTCGGCGCCCTGGTCGAGGCACGGGGGGGCACGCTCGGGGTCACCAGCGAGGTCGGCCGCGGCAGCTGCTTCACGATGCACGTTCCCGTCTTCCGCCCGTCGGCGGAGGAGATGCACGACCTGCCCTCCTCCTCGAGAGGATCGATGGTCCACACCTGACGCCTCAGCTGAGGCTGGTGGTGATCGACCTGAGAAGACCCCCCGCTGGGGCGTGGCTCATGAGGGCTGGACCCAACCGGGCGCGACGAGGTCGTGGGCCGACCCGTACGCGATCCCGTCAATCACCTGTCGGCGGCGGCGCGGAAGCCGACGTTGCCGCCGCTCGAGCCAGGGTCGTTGCTCGTGCAGGTCGCGGACCGGCCCTGCCAGATGGCGGATCGGTACTCTTCTTCAGGGCCGCGATCTTCCTCACCAGACGTCGATCAGCGGGTACAGCCGACTGAGCGCCGAAGCAGCACCACCGATGGTGACGTCATGGGGCAGCAGGCCCGTTGCTCGCGATGCGTGCGCTCGCCACCGAGGGTTCCAGCCGCTCGCGGGTGACCTGCTGCCAAGCGCCTCCGAGGGCGGAACCTCCCCCGTCCACCAGGTCACGCTCCGCCGCAGCTGCCTGCGACACTGACCCCCAGCGAAAGAGGCAACATGCGCATCGGAATCATCGGAGCGGGGGCTGTCGCTCCCCTGCACGCTCGTGCCGCCGGCCGGTTGCCCGACGTGCAGATGACGGCGGTGTGCGACCTGCAACCCCGAGTTGCCGCTGCAGTGGCGGGGCCGATCGGGGCAGCGGTCTTCAGCGACTACCGTGATCTGCTCGCCAGCGGCACCACCGACACGGTCATTGTCAACACCCCACACTCCCTGCACCGTGAGATGGCCGTGGCGGCGGCCGAAGCGGGCCAACACGTGCTCGTCGAGAAGCCGATGGCCATCTCTCTTCACGACTGTGACGCCATGACCGACGCGGCCGAGCGCGCAGGGGTCGTGCTGCGAGTCGGCCACATCCAGCACTACCTCCCCGAGAAGACGGCTCTGGCGCAGGCCATCTCGCGCGGCGCCATCGGCGCCGTGCGCCTGGTGCACGACTACCGCACCACCGACTACCGCCCGGGCAGCCGATCGCCCTGGTTCCTGCGCCGCGACCTGGCCGGTGGCGGAGCCATGATGAACATCGGCGCGCACTGCCTCGACCGCGCCGTGTGGCTCGGTGGCTCCCCGGCGGCGACCGTCTCGGCGCACGTGCTCAGTCGGTTCGGGGTGTCGGTCGAGACCGACGCAACCGTCACCCTTCGTCTCTCGAGCGGGGTGGAAGCGTCTGTGACGGTCGTGTCCGACGCCCCGCGACCCACCGACGAGGTCACGGTCGTGGGTGACGAGGGGATCCTCGTGGCCAACCCCCGCATCGGGGCGCTGCTGCGTCGCGACGGCGTGACCGAGATGCTGTACGAGCGGTCGAGCGATGACATCCCGGAGGCGTTTCGGCTCCAGCTGGCAGACTTTGCCGGGACGGTAGAGGGCGGCGCCTTCGCCGTGACGCTGGCGCACAGTCGCCACGTCGTCGAGCTCGTGCTCGCCACCTACGACTCGGCCGGCGACGACGGACGGCCGGTGACGGTCGCTTCGACCGCGGCCAAGGGCGACGCCTCGGTCGGAACGACGTGTTGACCCTGCCCGAACCCGACCGCCACCGGTCTCGGGGTAGCCGCAGCGGAGCGAGGGCGGTTCAGAGCATCAACAAGTCCTTGGCCAGGCTCTGTCTGACCTTCCACTGCTGGTCGCCCAACGCCTGCCCCGGGAAGCCTCCGCGGCGAAAGACCCAGTTCAGATACGAGACGAAAGGCATAGCGACCTCACCGATGAAGAGGCCTTCCGCAGTGGCGTCGGGGATGCGGAACCCGTACGAGGCGCCACCGCTGACGTTGGCCTTGTGGAGACGGTCGGGAGCCACCGGCAGCACGAACCCGCCGGCGTCAGGATCATCGGCGCTCCAGTCCTGCCACGCGTCGAGCTCCCCTTCGTAGTAATCGCGAACCGACGCATCCGGGTAGCGGGAACCCTCCAGCTCGACCACCAGCGGATCGGCGGCTGCCGACTGCGGCCAGAGCGGATGAGTCCCGACCAGCCACACGTCGCCCACCAAACGCAGCCACGACGACACGACCATCGGAATCTCACCCAAGGTCTCCTCCATCCACGGCACCAAGGCGATCGCCTCGTTGCCGGGCGGACGTAGGGCCTGCACCGGTTCCTGCGCCTCGTCGTTGGTGTGGAAGCGGTACCCCTGGTCGTGGAGCCGCGCGACGACCACGTCGATGTTGTGCCGGGCACGGCGCGCCATCTCGTCGCAGACAGACTGAGCCTCGGCATCGAGGCCCGGTTCGCGCACCCCCTGCCCGCACTGTCGCAGCTCGTGCCACACCTGCTCTCGTTGCCCATCGCGATACCGCTCCAGCCATCGTGGCGATCCCATGTGCCCATCCTGCCCAGCCAGCGGCAGTGCGACGCGGCGGGGAGGGCCCGGGGCGCTGCGCGCCCCTTCCCCTGCAGGGGTACCGGCAAGCCGGCACCGGAAAGGGGCCGCCGCTGCCGCGGCTATTCGGAGCAAAGCTGAACTCGACCCCCCTGACAGAACCCTGGCGCGAAGGCCGGTTGAGTGATTCGATCAGCTTCAGCAGTAGAAACACCTACTGCACGAGATAGGGGAGGTTCCGTTGAATATTCGACAGAAGTTCGGCTCCGCACTCATGGCACTCGGCCTGACCGTCGCAGTGATCGCCACCACTGCAGTCACCGCGCCCAGTGCTCAGGCACAGGACCAAGGCTCATTCTGGACCAAGGCTCATTCTGGTTCGTAAAGACCACGGGCCAGTCGACATCTGACGCGATGCGCAGCTGGATGTCGACTGCGGAGCCACACAACAGGCTTGCGGCAGCGCAAACCCTGAACGCAATCGCGGCACGTGCTGCCGTCTCAGATGCGGGCGTGCCGCAGGATCTCGGTTCCAATCGATCTGATCGAAGCGAGGCCCTGAAGAGCATCGCCGACGGCCAGTATTCCAACACAAAGCAAACCGCAAAGACGGCTCCGTCCGGCGGTTCCGCCGTGGTAGCCGCAGCCGAGTCATGGACCTCGTTTCCACAGCGTGGCAGCACCACTGACGCCGGCCGCCTGTACTGGTCCAACATGCCGTTCGTTCTCCAGGCGGTCCAATGCGACAGTCAGGGCTGTCACAATCGCGACAGGCTATCCGTTACGGTCACGGTGGACCCGGGTGCTATTACGTCCAAATTGTCTTGGAAGGACAAGTCCCTCATGGGGAACACGGGCGCCTTCACGAACGTTCATTTCGACGGTATCCCGTACTGCCTTGGCGATATGCGTCCCTGTGGCTTCGCGCACTCCGAGAACAACATTAGAACTGCTTACTACTGGTACGTAAGCAACACGTACGCAGCGAACGGGTCGAGCCTGGGTCACGCGGTAAACTTCTGGGCTCAGTGTGTCAAGTGCAACAACTGGTACCGTGACAGGGCCCGCACCGGCAAGAGTTCATGCGCATCCAGCAGCAACGAGTGCCGATACTGACCTTAGAGAGTCGATACACGTGAATTCATCATGGCTAGTAATAGATGACTCGGCCGGCACGGCCGCTGGACCGTTTACGTTACGTGTTCCGATCGCCAGGGTGGGACCCGAGATGGTCGAAATCTTTATGGAATGGGAGCCGTCGGACGATGCTATCCCGCCAGCGTCCGCTGATCTCGGCCAGATGCGACTGATTGGAACTCCCGGAACTGATCCGAGGGATCTACTTGAGGTTGAGTTTAAATGGCCGCAGCGATCGGTGATCGTTGGCCGTGGAGACCAGGACGGCATCAGCGCGAACATCAACGGCGGTGGTGGCGGTTCGAACCGAGTGTTTATGGCGATCATGATCGAAGGGACGGGAGAGCTGCCAACCTCTGCAGAGTTCACTTGGACTGCTGCTGGTGTTGACGCTGTGACGGTCGACTTCAAACGGTGACTGGACGGGGGATGACGCGCTGCTGCAACGCGTCATCCCCTATCTCTGAGGGACTGCTCCCGCGCAACACGTCGCCGGCGGGGTCGACCTGTTATTGCTTCGTGACATTCGAAGTGGGCTCTCAAAGGCCGGTGGTCTTGCGCGTCCTCCGACGAGACGCGCTGTTCGCGGTGTGGCGGAGTGCATTGGGTTCGGGATCGGCGACTAACGTCCGCCCATGAGGGGTGTGCCGGCGGACGGGGCCATGGATGCTCCTCCCGTCGGTACACCCCTCGTGGACGCACGGCCAGGACACCTGCGAGCGCCGCCGGCGGCGTCCACAGCACCGGTCGGGTGGCCGGGGGGCCGCGAAGTCAACCACGTGGGCTCACGGGCCCCGGGGTGGGTGAGGATCTTGACCGATGGCGCCTCGAGGTGCTCGCCAGTGCGCCCTGACGGGCCAGCCGGAGCGAACGTGGCGACGTACCCGGACGTAGCCGCCGCCGTCGTCGTCGAGGCAGGCCTGCGACGCGGCGGCCTCGAGGTGGTCGGGGTCGGCCCAGCCGGCGCCAGGGACCCACACGGCGGTTTGCTCGCTGGCAGGCCCGAGTGCTGGGTTGATCACCTGGCCCACGAACGCGGCGGCCTCCTCAGCGTCCACGAGGCCACCAGCAGCTGGTGTCGTGGATGCGAGGGCGCGGTAGCGCTTGCCCCACCCTGGCGGGATCGCGAAGCTGGCGAAGGGTTTCAGCCCGCTCAGGGCGCTCTTGGTCGCGATCGCGACGCGCAGCTGGTCCAGGTCCATTCGCTGGGTTCGGGCGAGCACGACCAGGTCGACCAGGTCCTTGACCCGGCTGCTGGCCATGCCGCCCGGGTAGCCGGTAGCCATCGTCGCGCAGACCTTGTCAGCGACCTGATCGACGACCGGGTACAGCCGGTACGGGTGGGCCCGTAGCGGCCGCGACAGCTCGAGCCGGTTGACCGGCTCCCGGGTCTCCACCTCCCCAACGGGCGCATCGCCCACCACGACATCGACCGGCACGTCACCGATCTTGCGCCCCGTCGCCTGGTCGCGGCAGCTGAACACCACGCGACGTGTTTGCACCCCGAGCTGGTTGTCTCCCCCGCCGGTCACCCGGCTGCTGGTTAGCTCGAAGCCCAGGTGATCGCCGAGATCACGTTTGGCGCACCGCTGCAGATCAACGATGGCGTCATCCAGCGACCCACCGCCGGCGGCGAGGTCCACGTCTTTCGTGGCCCTGGTGCGCGGGACCCTGGCCAGCATGCTCGTGCCCCCCTTCAGCAGCCACCCCGACTCCTCACCGTCAGCAAACACCCGGGACAAGAACCGGTCCACCCGGGCACTGACGATCTGCGCGTTCACATCAGGCCCACCCGCCCGGGCGCCCTTGCTCGCTGCGGCCTTGATCGCACTCGAGACGGCAGTCCAGCTGGCGTACCCGCCAGACGTGTTCACCGGTAGTCGCCCACCGGCTTAACCCCAGCGAGCGCGAAGAGCGCGTCGGCGAACGCCACCCCGTCGCTGAGCCGGTGGCCGTTGGCGGCCGCGAGCGGCGCCAGGTAGGCCACCAGTGCTCGTGGAGCGACGAGCCGGCCCTGCTCGATCGCATCCCGGACGGTGTCCGCGACGAGGGACAGGTCCGTCCACTGCTCCACGAGGTCGGCGATGGTTCGTTCGATCGTCAGGATGGGCATGCCCTCGGCGTAGGTGACCTCCGCTGCCTGCAGCTGGCGGACCCGGAAGCGAACCCCGGGCAGTCGGCTACCCCTGCGTGCCGGGACCAGGAAGTCGTACCCGTCCGGGTAGAAGTCGCCGATCCGGTGCAGGCTTGCCGCGGTCATTCCCGCTGCCACCACCGCGGGTACCTCTCCTGCCCGGACCCGGGCACCCCCCAGAGCCAGCCAGGTGGCGTAGGTCAGTTCCTGCTCGGTCTCCGGGGATCCCGGCATCCGGTAAACGCCATGGATCACCCGAGTGAGCGCCCCGGCTGCGGCAAGCCGGGAGAGCTGGTTGCGGGAAACGCCTGCCTCGAGCGCCTCAGCGGTCGTCACCAGACCCCAGTGTGCCTCGGCGACCTCCCCGAGCTGCGCAAGCGTAACGGCATCCATACAACGAATGTACCGCCTATAGATACAAACGTGGTAGCAGGAGGGTCTCAAGTGCTCACCCGGGATGCGCCCTGTCAACCACGGGGCTGGAGGTCACCCCGGTCGCCCGAAACAGCCTGCCCGGTCGTGGGGTAAGGGTCACCCCAGCCGGCGAGGAACCGACAGCACTGGTGGAACCGGAATCGAAGCAGCATCATCATGAACGGATGGGCACTGATGGACGACGTGGAGCATCGCGGTACGCGAGAGGCGCGGTGCCGACCCGATTGGCAGCGCTCCGACGGGCGGTAGGTCTGGCCGTCGTGTGTTCCGTCCTCGTCGCGTGCTCATCGGGCCCGGCACCCGCGCCGCGGGACCCGTTCGAGGGTCAGAGCAACCTCGGCGGGTACCCGATCACGCCAACTTTCACGACCCCACCCCTCGCAGGCACGACCGCTCCACCCTCGCCGTCGGACACGCCGGCTGTCTCGACCACGCCCGCGTCGGCGCCCTCACTGCACGTCGACGCCGGCTTCCTCACCGCCCGCTACGACTGCACCTGGCCCTCACCAGCCGAAGACGACGGCCGCGAGGTCCGGGCGCCCCAAGACGCGTGGACCAACGAACGCAAGACCGCGGCGCCGGTGAACACCTCCGACTTTCGCTATACCGCCGACGCTGTTCATGGCGGGGCCGAGGCCTACCTGATCCAGGCCTGGCGGCAGAGCTTCACGAACTTCGTTCGGGTCAAAGCCCAACTCACGGGCCCGCGCTCGGTGCGGGTCTGGGTGACCGTGCCCGACGTCCCCGCCGGCTACGACCAACGATCCCGGGCCGTGGCCACCCCGGGCGAGCTCGTTAGCCGGTACATGACCGTGGTCGGAAGCAGGGCACGTGGACGTCCACCGGTGTCGCCCAATGCGCTGAAGCATCTCGGTCAATCCGGTCAGGTCGGGTCAGGTCGGCTGACGGAGGCTGCTACGTTGCTGCCGTGCTGGGAGCCTTGGCCATCATCGTGCCGCTGGCGGTGGCCGGTGCCATTAGCCCGGTCATGCTGACTGAGCAGACCCTGCTGCTTGCCCGCCGCGACGGCCGTCGGACCGGATCGCTCTACGCCGTAGGTGCCGTCGTCACCTTGCTCGTGCTGGTCGTCTCGATGGTCATCCTGGGTCGCGCCATCGAGCTCCCGACCGAGCCGCGCCTCAGCGAGTCACTCGACCTGGCCGTCGGCGCGGTACTGCTCGGGCTCGCTGCCCTCGTCGTCGCCCTCGGACGACGTCACCCGGTGCCCTCCACCATCAGACGCACCCATCCAAGGGTGGCCCGAGCAGCCCTGCCGTTCGGGATCTTCTCGATGGCGACGAACGTCACGACTCTCGCGCTGATGGTGCCGGCCGCCAAGGTGATCTCCAGTGCGAGCGTGGGTCTGGCCGGACGGACCCTGCTGGTCGGGGTGCTGGTCGCTATCGCCTCGGTTCCAGCCTGGGCCCCCGTCGTGCTCACCATGGCCGCGCCCGACGTCGGTGAGAGAGCCCTGGAGGCCATCCACCACCTCATCATCCGATGGGGCCGGACGGTGCTGTCCGGGGCCAGCGTCGCTGCCGGGTTCTTCTTCGTCATTCGCGGGGCGGCCCGACTGGTCGGGTGACGACGTCGAGTCGAGCCCCCAAGATGGCATCCGCAGCGACGATGACCCGGCAGGGCCCCTTTGCGGGGGCAGCATCAGAAGCTCGGTGAGGTGATCGTGTCGCCGTGCGCGCCCGCTTCTGCGATGCCGCGGACGAACTCGTCGGACTGGGTCGAGCGCACGATGGCGTACGGCATCCTCTACTCGCCTGATGACCTTCTCCAGGGCGAGCTTGGCGCGCAGGTACCCACTGTCGGGCTCTTGGTCAGCGCCGACGATGCTCAGAGCCACGTGCCGATCGACCCCGGCCTCCCGCTCCGCCTTCAGCTCGTTGATCGTCGAGGTGGTGAAGAAGTCCAGCACGGCTTCATTGTGCTCACCCTTTCGCTCGTGGCAGAGAACCACGGATCCCGGTCACAGCTACGACCGGATGCCGGAACGCCCTGTGACCCGCGAGCCCAGATCACGGGTGACCGGTTGCGCGGCAAGCGCCTACCATGAGCAGATTCTGAACGACCCGGGACGGAAGTGCATCGATGCGGCTCGCCCTGTCCACCCTCGGCTGCCCGGAGCTCTCGCTCGCCGAAGCGGCCACCCTGTCTGGTCATCAGGGATATTCGGGCCTTGAGCTGCGTTCTGGGCCAGACGCCACCGTCAGCATCGCGGCGACAGACGCTGATCGACTCCACTGGCGCCGCGTGCTCGACGATGCCGAAGTTCAGGCCCTCTCGATCGCCTCGTACGTGAAGCTGTGCGACGTCGCGGTCGACGATGACGCGGTGGTCGAGGCCGGTCGTGCCGAGGTGCGCTTGGCCCACGACCTCGGTGCGCCCTGGGTGCGTATCTTCCCCGGGGGCAGGCGAGGGGTTCCGGCGCCCGCAGCCGTCGAGGAGCGTGCCGCTCGGCGGCTGGCCGCGATCGTCTCGTCGACCGAGGGCCTCGGTGCGCGGGTGGCCCTCGAGACCCACGACAGCCACCCCACCGCCGTCGACGTGCTGCGGTTGCTGGGTGCCGAGGGGTGCGAGTCGGTCGCGGTCATCTGGGATGCGCTGCACACCTGGCTCGGGGGCGAAAGTCCCGAAGGCACCGCAAGGCTGCTTGAGGGCCGCCTCGCCTATCTCCAGGTCAAGGACGTCGCTTCGGCCGACGACCTGACCCCTCTGCCCCTCGGCGACGGGGTGCTGCCGCTGCACCAGTGCCTGACGCTCGTTCGCGACCGAGCCCTGACCGAATGGGTCTCGTGGGAGTACGAGCGGGCCTGGCACCCCGCGGTGCCGTCACTCGCCGAGCTGGGCGAGGCCGGATGCCGCTGGGTCACGGGCGCCCTCGCGCGACCCGCGTAGTCGGGGGCGGTCGCGCTCAGAGCGTGATCCAGTACCGGCGGTTGTCGTGCGGTACGCCGTCCAGCACGCCACCCTGGCCCTCGATGACGCGAGCCGAGCCCACGTTGTCGAGGTCACAGGTGATGACCACCCGGTCGAGGCCGATCTCACGGGCCCGGACGAGCGCCAACCCGAGGGCGCGGGCGGCGTGACCGCGCCGGCGGCGTGAGGGCCGGATCGAGCACCCGATGCGACCACGCGGCGTGCGCAGGAACTCGGTGTCGATCGAGTGCCGCACCGCCATGAACATCACACACGGGTGCCGGATCGATCTGGTCGACCACCATGTGCGCAGCCCGCACGAGCCGTGGATCATGCACCGTCTCGGGCGAGTCGCTCGCGAGGAACGCCACGGGCTCGGCATGAACCGCCTGGCGCGAGTCGCCTACGGCCTGGCCCGACGCCGAACCCTTCGCAGCTACGGCGTGAGCGACCCTCGCTACCGACAGGTCACCACCTCCGACCTGGCGCCGAGGTGTCTCTTGCTCGCGGGTCCAGCCGGTAGCCGTGGCTGCCCGCACAGACCATCACCCACGGCCCCTGGCCCTCGAAAGCACCCGCGTCTGCGCTATCAGGTTGCTAGCACGTTGCAACATGAAGACGTTGTACTTGCGAAACGTGCCCGATGACGTGGTCCGAAGGCTCCAGCTGCTCGCGGATCGTGACGGCACCTCCGTCAGCGCGGTCGCGGTGCGAGAGCTCTCCGATGTTTCTCGTCGCGCTGACAACCCCGCCCTGATGGGCAGCCTCCCCGACCTCGGTGTCGACGCGCTCACGATTGTTGAGGGCATCGAGCACGAGCGCGCCACGGTGATCGTTCTGGACGCATCGGCAGCACTCCCAGCGCTGCTCAATGCTGGCCCGGCCCGCGACTCGCTGGCCAGAGAGCAGCTCCACGCGCCGCACCTGATCGACTCCGAGGTCGCCAGCGGCCTGCGCCGGCACGTCGCGTCCGGGCGAATCAGCGCCGACGCCGGGTGGGTGGCGCTGGACGCCTGGTGTCGGTTGGCCGTCACCCGCTACGCGACCCATGGCCTGCTCGAACGGGTCTGGGCACTACGCGACCACCTGTCCGCCTACGATGCCGGTTACGTCGCTCTCGCCGAGTCTCTCGACTGCGCTCTGCTCACCGCCGATGCGAGAATCAGCCGCGCTCCCCGCCTTCGCTGCCCGATCACGGTCGTGCCCCGATAGGGCGCTGGGTCAGTTCGATCCAGGGCGCCGCTTGCTGCAGCGGGTTGAGGTGTCGACCCCCTCACCACAAGACCCGTGTTGCCGGTGCCGTTGACTCTCGGTCGTGGCCGCGAGGGTGGGGAACCTGCTACACCCAACCTGCCTGGGAAGGGGCATTCCCGAGCGACGAGGAGACACCGTGGCGCAGGCGGGCGCAGCAGTGACCTTGAGTGACGTGGCCCGCGAGGCCGGCGTCTCGGTCGCTACGGCCTCGCGAGCGCTCAACGGCAGCACCCCCACCGTGCGCCCGGATCTCGCGGAGCGGGTGGTCGCGGCGGCTGAGCAGCTCGACTACGCCCCCAAGGCGCAGGCCCAAGCCATGGCCAAGGGGGCCACCACCGTGGTCGGGCTCTTCAGGCCCGATATCGCCGACCCCTACTTCTCGGCGATCGCGTCCGGCGTCTCGCGCGCTGCCGACGATGCAGGCCTGCTCGTCATGCTGAGCGCCACCCTGGGCCGGACCGAGCAGGAGGTGCGTTACCTCCGGGAGCTGCGAGCGCAGCGCCCTGGGCTACTCCCGATTCGGAGTGCTCGCCGGGCCGGCCGACCTGATCACCGCGCAGGACCGCCTTCGCGGCTTCAGCCAGGGTGTTATCGCCGCAGGGCACCCAGTACCCACGGGTGTGCACGGTGACTTCACCCGTGACGGCGGCTACCGGGCCATGACCGAACTGCTCGATAACGCAGGTGAACTCGACTGCGTCTTCGCCGTGAACGACGTGATGGCCATGGGGGCGATCGCGGCCTGCCGAGATCGCGGCATCCGGCTGCCCGACGGCCTCGCGCTCGCCGGATTCGACGACATCGCCACCCTGCGTGACATCAGCCCGTCACTGACGACCGTGCGTCTGCCGCTCACCGAGCTGGGCGAGCAGGCCATCACCCTCGTCGCCGAGGCACCCGCAGGCTCCCCCCGGCGACGCCGGGCCAAGGGCACGGTCGCGCTGCGCGAGTCGACCCCGCCTCGCCACTCGCGGCGCTGACCAGCCCTCAGCACCTCAACACCTCAGGACCGGCATCGTTGATGTCGTCGCTGAGTCGACTTTCCGTTTGCTCTTGAACCCGACTGAACAAGCGTTTAGTATATTGAACATGAGTTCGGTAGTCGACAACGGAGACCTCACCGCGCGGGCCGGCATCCGCAACGCCGCCCTACACCTCTTCGCCGAGCGGGGCCACGACGCGGTGACCGTGCGCCAGATCGCCACCGCGGCCGGGGTGTCCCCCGCGCTCGTGGTGCACCATTTCGGCAGCAAGGACGGCTTGCGCGCAGCGGTCGACGCCCACGCGATCGACGCGTTCGACCGGGTCTTCGCCGAGCTCGACGACCACGACATCGCCGAGATGCTGACGGGTGGCGAGGCGACAACCTCGGTGGCCGAGGCGTTCTCGCGCATGCTGCCGCCCGGCTCTCCCCTGCCGGCCTACCTGCGCCGGCTGCTGCTGACCAACGACCCCGCCGGGGCCGCCATCTTCGGCCGCTGGTTCGGCGCCACCCGCCGGTTGCTCGACGCCATGGTCACCCTCGGTGCCGCCCGGCCGAGCGATGACCCCGACGTGCGCGCCGCGTTCCTGCTGGTCAACGACCTCGCGGTGATCCTGCTGCGCAACCAGATCGCCACCGCCATCGGCGACGACCCGTTGACACCCGCCGGTCTCGACCGGTGGGCCCGACAGGCCACCGCCATCTATCTGGAGGGCGCCTTCGCGGCACCTCCGGTGGAGCCGCCCGACGCGGCCCCGAAGGCACCGAACGAACCGAACGAACCGCCAGAGGAGGCACCCTCATGACCGCCACCGCTCCCGTCATCCGCATCGAGAAGCTCACCAAGGTCTTCGGCAGCGTGCGGGCCCTCGACGGGCTCGACCTCACCGTTCACCACGGCGAGGTGCACGGCTTCCTCGGGCCCAACGGGGCCGGCAAGTCAACGACGATCCGCGTGCTGCTCGGCCTGATGAAGGCCACCTCCGGCCGGGTCGAGCTGTTCGGCGGCGACCCCTGGCGCGATGCGCCGCACCTGCACGCACGGCTGGCCTACGTCGCCGGTGACGTCGCCCTCTGGCCCGGGCTGACCGGCGGCCAGTGTCTCGACGTGCTGGGCGCCACCCACGCGACGGTCAATGAGCAGCGGCGCGCCGACCTGGTCGACCGGTTCGACCTCGACCCGACCAAACGGGTGCGCGACTACTCCAAGGGCAACCGTCAGAAGGTGGCGCTCATCGCTGCCCTGGCCGCAGATGCCGAGCTGCTGGTGCTCGACGAACCCACCTCGGGCCTCGACCCCCTCATGGAAGCGGCCTTCCAGCAGTGCGTGCGCGAGCGGCGAGCCGACGGCGTCACCGTGCTGCTGTCGAGCCACATCATGGGTGAGGTGGAGGCGCTGGCCGACCGGGTGAGCATCATCCGGCGAGGTCGCACCGTGATCACCGGAACCCTGGCCGACCTGCGGCGGCACACCCGCACGACAGTGCACGCCGTCACCGTCGAAGATCCGAAGGGCCTGGCCGACACGACCGGTGTCGCCGACCACCAGAGCGAGCGGCGGGCCGAGCTGGTCGACTCTCGCTTCACGATCGACGCCGACGACCTGGATGCCGTCATCGGGATGCTGCACGAGAGCGGCATCCACACGCTCACGGTCACGCCGCCCAGCCTCGACGCCCTGTTCCTGAAGAACTTCAGCGACGCGCCCGACCCGCACTCAGACGCTCGCGACGAGAGACTGGCTGAGGCCTCGAAATGAGCGCGGCACCGCTCACTCGTCGGGATCAGGCAGTCGGCCCGAGTTCGCGGCCGCAGGTTGCAGGCAGCCAGCCGGGCGGCTTGGCCACCATGCTGCGGATCATCGCGCGCGTGCAGCGGCGCAGCGCCCTCGTGTGGGTGATCGTGCTGGGCTTCAGCATGGTCGGCACCGCCGCCGGCATCGCCGGGCTCTACAACACCCCGGTCAAGATCCACAGCTACGCCGCAGCGGTCACCTCCGGCAACGCGCTGGCCGCGATCAACGGCAAGGTCGAGGGCATCGACTCCCTCGGAGGCGTGATTCAAGACGAGTTCGGTTTCATGGCAGCGTTTCTCATGCCGTTGCTCGGCATCAGCCTGGTCGCCCGCGCCACCCGCCGCGAGGAGGAGTCAGGCCGGCTCGAGCTGCTGATCGGGGGGCGCGTCGCCCGGCACGAGCCGGCGCTAGCGGCCCTGCTGTGGGCGATCGGCACCATCGTTGTTACCGCCGTACTCTTCGCACTCGGGCTGGCCGTCTACGGGGTGCCGGTCGCCGGAGCAGTGCTCTACGCCCTCTCCCTCGGCGCCCTGGCCTTCGTCTTCGCCGCGCTCGCGGCCCTGATGGCGCAGCTCACCCGGCACGCTCGCGGCGTCTACACGGGAGCGCTGGCCGTACTGGCCGCCTCGTACGTGTTGCGCGGGGTCGGTGACGTGACCTCCACGTGGGTCACCTGGCTCTCGCCGCTCGGCTGGGCCGAGAAGACGGCCCCCTTCGGTGACCAGTGGTGGTGGGCCCTCGCCGTTCCCCTCGTGGTCGGTACCCTGCTCGCAGTCGTGGCGCTGCGGCTGGCCGCCCGGCGAGACGTGGGCAGCGCCCTGGTGTCGGGCGGGGCCGGGCCGGCGCGAGCCACCGCGTGGATGCGGCATCCGGTCGGGTTGGCCGTACGGATCCACCGGCCGGGCGCGCTGGGCTGGCTCGCCGGGGGCGTGTTGTTCATGGCCATGATGGGCGCCCTCGCCCGCCAGCTCGTCGACGCGATGGCCGGCAACCCCGCCCTCGCGACAGCCCTGGGAGTCGGCGCGACCCGTCCGATGGACGGGTTCGTCGCGACCTCGCAGCTGTTCCTGGCCATCATCGCGACCGGGTATGCCGTGCAGGCCGTCGGCACGCTGCGGACCGAGGAGTTGCAGGGCCGGCTCGAGACGCGGCTCGGCGGCACCCTGTCGCGGGCACGCTGGCTGGCCGCGCATACGGTCGTGGTGCTCGGGGAGCTGCTGCTGATCGTGGTCGGCTCGTCACTGGTGCTGGGCCTCACCGCGGCCCTGTCGCTCGGCGACGGCGCCGAGATCGGCCGGTCACTGGATGCCGGGCTGGCCTACCTGCCCGCCGAGGCCCTGCTGGCCGGGCTGGCGTTGGCCCTGTACGGGATGCGACCTCGCTGGTTCGGCCTCGCCTGGGCCGGCTACGCGGTCGTCGCGTTCATCGCCTTTCTCGGCCCGGGGTTGAACTTCCGCCCGTGGGCGCTCGACCTGGCGCCGACCACCCACGTGGGCAACCCCCCGGTGGGGGCCACCCCGATCATGGCCCTCGCCGTGATGACCGCGGTCACGGTCGTTCTCGTCGTGGTCGGCTTCGTCGCCTTCCGCCGGCGCGGCATCCCTCAGGGCTAGAACGCGGCTGTGGGTCAGGCGAGGTGCACGGTGACGCCGGCGGCTCGCAGCCGGTCGAGCTCACCGGCATCCGCCGCGTGCGTCGTGACGAGGTCGGTAACCTTTTGCGCGGCGCAGATCGAGGTGAGCGCGCGGGCGCCGATCTTCGACCCGGCCGCGACGCAGATCGAGGTGCGGGCGCGTTCCATCATGGTGCGCACGATCAGCGCCTCGTCGTCGTGGGTGCACATGGCGCCCTCGGCCGCGGTGAGCCCGTCGACGCCGAAGACGGCGACGTCGAACCAGAGCTGCTCCATCGTCGTCATCGCGATGGCGCCGCTGACCTCGTACGACTCGGGGCGGGCGAGCCCGCCGAGGGAGATGCACCGCACGTGCGGGCGCAGCACGACCTCGGTGGCGATGTTGAGGGCGTTCGTGACGATCGTGAGCGGCTCACTCTTGGGGTCACGTTCGGTGGCGGTGATCGCGCGGGCCGTGGCCGTGGTCGTGGTGCCGCCGTTGAGGGCGATCACCTGGGCGTGTTCGACGAGGGATGCCGCGAGCGCCCCGATGCGCGTGTGGTCGTCGTCGGCCGCGGCGCTGCGGTAGCGGTAGGGCAGCTCGTAGGCGACCGACGTCGCCACGATGCCCCCGTGGTTTCGGGTCGCGAGCTGGCGGTGGGCGAGCTCGTGGAAGTCGCGGCGCACCGTGGCCTCGCTGACGCCGAGCAGCTCGGCGCCCTCGGCGACGGAGAGGCGCCCCCGGGTGGCCAGCTGGTCGAGCATCACCGACCAGCGCGCCGAGCGGGTGCGTGGCGACGGGTCAGGCGTGCTCGGATGCGGGGTCACGGCCCTGAGTCTAGGGCGCAGATCGCGCAATGGACATTCGCATCTCTGCCCATTTACACTATTAATCAATCAGTATCAATCGCCACGCTGCGGAGGACCATGAGCACCGACCAGACCACCGGCCCGACATCCACGCCGGCCAGCCACCTCGAGCGTGAGCTGTTCAGCCAGCCCGACGCCTGGGCCCAGGCCGTCGGGCGCCTGGCCGAAGTGAGCGAACTGCTGCCGCAGGCCGGCGAGCGCGTCGCGGTCATCGGCTGCGGCACGTCGTTGTTCATGGCTCAGGCCTACGCCGAGCGTCGGGAGTCGCTGGGGCAGGGTGTCACCGACGCGTTCGCCGCCTCGGAGCACCACCTCGAGCGCGGCTACGACCGGGCCGTCGTGATCTGCCGGTCGGGCACGACGTCGGAGATCATCGCGGTGATCCAGCGGCTCAAGGAGCTGGGGATCAACCACACCAGCATCGTGGCGACGGCCGGCACCCCGGTGGCCGACGAGAGCGACCACACGATCCTGCTGCCGGAGGCCGACGAGGAGTCGGTCGTGCAGACGCGCTTCGCGACCACGAACCTCGCCATGCTGCTCGCCTCCCTCGGCGAAGACCTCGCCCCGGCGATCGCCGATGCCCGCGCCGTGCTCGCCGAGAGCGTCGACGACGCCGTGGGCGCGCTGCGCGACGCCCCGCAGGTGAGCTTTCTCGGCACCGGCTGGACCGTGGGCCTGGCCAACGAGGCTGCGCTCAAGCTGCGCGAGACGGCCCAGTTCTGGGCCGAGAGCTACCCCGCCACGGAGTACCGCCACGGGCCGATCAGCATCGCGACGACCGGCCGCGCGGTGTGGGCCTTCGGTTCGGTTCCTGCCGGTCTGGCCGACCAGGTCGCCGCCACGGGCGCGCACTTCGAGCACCGCGACATCAATCCGCTCGCCGAGCTGGTGCGGGTGCACCGCCTCTGCCTGCTGCGCGCCGAGCTGGCTGGCCTCGACCCCGACGCCCCGCGCCACCTGACCCGGAGCATCGTGCTGGCCTGAATTCGTTGGGGAGGCGGGGTGTCGCGGGCCGGGCGGTCAGGCCGGCGCCACCCTCAGGGTCATCACGCAGTTCTTCAGCCCCTTGGCCCGGTCGAAGGTGAAGCCGGCCTCCTCGTACATCCGGCGGGTGCCGTTGTAGAGGAACGACGCCGACATCTTCTTGCCCTCCGGCTGCTTCGCCATGTCGTGCGGGTAGCCCTCGACCACTCCACCACCCGCCTGGGCGATCAGGTCGAGGGCGCCATTTAGGGCCACGGCGGCCAGGCCGTGCCGACGGTAGCGGCGGTCGACGAAGATGCAGGTGATGCGGTAGTCGGGCGGGCTGACCTGGGTCGCCTCGTACTCCACGCGATGATGGATGTTGGGCAACTCGTCTGGTGGCCCGAACTCCGCCCAGGCCACGGCCTCGTCGCCGTCGAACACGAGCGCGGCGTGGGCACGGCCCTTCTCGACGAGGCCGCACTTGAGGTCGCGGTTGCTTTCATAGGTGCGGTCCTTGTCGCGTGACAGGGTGTGGAACCAGGTGCACCAGCAGCCACCGAAGATGCCGTTGTGCCGCTCAACCAGCCCGGAGAAGGCAGGCCAGGTGTCGGCGGCGAGCGGCCGGATCGTCAGGTCGTCGGTGGCGGATGGCATACCGACAGGCTAGAACCCAATGCGGACGATCGGCGCCCGGGAGCCGATAACGGCAGGTCGCCCCCTACGCGTCGGAAAGGACCTTCCCGACCATGGCGTGTAGGAATGGAACGCTGCCGGCGAGTGAGCCCTGCCCGCAGTTCATTGGCTAGTCGACCGATCATGCGGTGATGGACGTAGGTCGGAGTCAGCGAAAGATGAGTCTATGAGTTGCCGGAGCTTCTGACACGGCGAAGTGCGCCGTCGACGTTGAGAGATCACGCTACAGCGGTCTGCGTGTCGTGCGACTCTCCGCGCTACCTCGACGTCTCCGCGGTGCGCCCCGTCCAATCGCTACCGTCGTGGTATCGCAATTGGTTCGGGTCCTCAGGGTCATCGTGCCAGCCCATCGGAATGGCTGCACCTTGCGCCGGTCGAGCCACGGGACCTTCTGCGCACACCGAAGACCCCCAGTGATCGTTCGTCGTGACATGACGCACGGCCTGCCCTGCGTCCTCAGCGTAAGAACGCACCAGGCCTCGACACGTGACCAACAGATCGCCACCACCGAAGAGATGCAGGTGGGCCGTTCAGACCTTGGAGCGGAAAGGCACCGAAGTGCGCCCCAACCACCGGGGCGCCACGGCGCGATAGGCCTCATAGTCGGCTCCGAAGTTCGCGAGCAAGGCGGACTCTTCGGATGCGATCTGCCATCGATCGATCGCCATCGTGAAGCCGAGGACCGGGACAAGCGCTGCCCAGGACCCTCGCCGGATCGCGTTCGAGACAAGCAACCCCGCCATGCCGACGTACATAGGATTTCTGCTGATCGAGTTAGCACCGGTCCTCACCAGCACCGACGCCTGCGCGGGATCGAACGGGTCGAACGTCGTCCCACTTCGTCGAAACACCCCTGCGGACGCGCCCGCCAGCGCCAACGAGGCCAGAGCGGTCGCGCCCGCCACCGCAGTACGACCAGCGGTCGGTGGCTGGACATCCCTGGTCAGTGCACGCTGAGCGAGACCAGCGGACAGCGCTAGGACCGGCGGCGGTATACGCGTCACCCGTGCAGCGTCCCACGCGGCTCTGCCGAAGTCACCGTTCGCTGCCGAGCAGATCCCTCATACCAGATGCACTGGCGGCGGAGGGACTCCTCCGAGGTCGTCCGGGCATGCCGATCGCGGCCGATTGCGCGACTGCCCGGGAGTGCCGACGTTGCGCCCCATGCATCACCGCGTACACTTCTCTGTACAGGAGGCAGTCATGAAGACCATGAGTTACACCGAGTCCCGAGCCCGCTACGCCGAGGTGCTAGACGCAGTAACCAACGACCGCGAAGAGGTGATCATCACTCGCGCCGGGCACGAGCCCGTCGTCATCGTCTCCCTCGATGATTACGAATCCCTACGTGAGACCGCGTACCTGATGCGCTCACCCGCCAACGCCCGACGCCTGCTGGATGCTATGGAGCGACTCGAGGTCGGTCGCGGCGAGGCCCACGACCTGATCCAAACCGACTGACGTGCTGCTCGTCTGGGACGAGAACGCCTGGGACGACTACCTATGGTGGCAAGCCCAGGACCGCAAGATCCTCAAACGAATCAACGCACTGCTGGTCGACATCCAACGCAACGGCAACGAAGGCATTGGCAAACCGGAAGCGCTCAAACACGACTTCGCCGGCTATTGGTCCCGGCGAATCACCGACGAGCATCGCCTTGCGTACAAGATCGCGGGCGACGAGGTTCGCATCGCCGCCTGCCGTTACCACTACGGATAATGGCTTGCCCCACGACACATCGGGTCCAGACTCTGAGTCCACTCGCGGCGGAGTGACGCAGCTCGTCCTCGCAGGGATCGCAACAATGGCGGGCTGTCCGCGAACGGTGTTTCTCGCTGGCCTCAGCCACCGTCCTACGGCGCCCACCCCGTCGCGGCTCACACCGACGCGAGCAGTCCCCGCCGGGCATTCGTCACGTCAATGTCCCGGCGATCTCGTCAAGCCCGTTCGAACTCATGCTTCGCAGGTCGGCCTTCCGGTGAGCCAACACTGTGTTGATGATCGAGCCGCCGGATATGGGCGAGATCTGGGCGAATTCTCGGTTCATCCCATGGTCGACGAGCGCCCTGATCACGCCCGTCGAGTCGATAGTGGCGCGACGCCCTCTCCGAGTTAGGGCGACGGAGATTGGTTGATCGGGCTGAGGTGGGATCATGATCCTCACCATGACTGAACTGATTCAGTGAAACGCGCGTGCATTGACGGCGCCCGAGACGCGCAAGTGCCGCAGAGGAGCGCTCACCCAGTAGCTTTCGTTGGCCGGGGAGAGACGCCATTGAAGGTGATTACGTCGCCGGGTCGTCCCACAATCCTTCGGGGGCGACGAACGACGCGCCGGTGTCGACACGGTCGGACGCGGGCTGACCGCTCCAGCCGAGTGTCACACGCGCGCCTGGGCGCAAGCTCGCCGGCTGCATTGCGATGAAGCGGTAGTGGGTGTCGTCGTCGGCAACGACCTCTGTGACGGGCACGTCCCCGACGTAGAGGACGGGTGACAGGGCGCGCGCCGGAATCGGCGCGGCAGTCTCGACGAGGAATTCGACGGTACGCGGGAGCCGCGGCAACGCTGACTCGAAGTTCCGTCGCTGCGGTGGCTCGAATCGGGTAAGCCGGACCGTGACAGACAGGGGACGCGGCAGTTCAAAGCGTGGACGGGGGCGGCGCTCGCGGGCGCCGGGATCGCTGCTCATGTGGACCCTCCTAGGACGAGCATGGTCAGGCTGGGACGAGTTGCAGGTCGTCGAACGCGAGCGCGCGGTCGTCGCCATTGGTGGGCCGGAGGTGGATCGCGACGATGCGGCGTAGATCCAGCCGGGTGCGGCGACCGATGCACCGCGGATCGAAGCGCAGGGTGGACAGCATTGTTTTGGACTGCCCCGGCCGCTCGAATGGTCGCGCCACACCTCCGACGGACGCGGAGCCGATCCAACCGACAGTCCCGTTGACGTCCTCGAGGCCGAGGTCGAAAGAAACCCCGCTCTTGGCGACGCCGCCGTCGACAACCTCCGCGACGCGCACCCACACCTGTCGCTTGCGCAGGTCGACGTCGCCGACCTCCGACCGGAAGTCGCCGCCGCCCTGCTCCTTCGAGAACAGCACCATCCCGACGGTCTGGCCGAAGAAGCTCGGGTTGAAGGCGCCGCCGACCTGACCGAACCGGTACTCGTCGGCCACGGCCCCGCCGCCGGCGGAGGTCGGCAGGCCGAGTGAGTTGGTGCCGATGCCGTTGCCGTCGTCGTGGTGGTCGACCGTGTCGCACTTCTCGACCCGGTAGGCGAGGTCGATCGCCTCGACGGGTACCCCTGTCGGCTTGGCAGTCCCGAGGAGGTACGCGGATGAGCTGTCGCCGAGCAGGGTGCTGCGGAAGAGCGCGCTGCCGTAGACGTCGAGGATCCGCTCGTGCGTCGAGCGTGCGAAGACCGGCGTCACGCCGTCGTCGAAGGCCCACTGCCGGTTGAAGAAGTTGTGGTTCGCACTGTGCACGTAGACCTGCGACGCATACGGCTCCGGCACCGACTGGTCGTAGAACTGTGCGCCGTTGTTGTCCACCACGTCACCGTCCGCCGCTGGAAGGATCGTCGCGAAGGCATACCCCTTCGGCGCGATCGTCGGCATCCCCAACCAGAAGCGGAAGTTGGTGGGTGCGAGCGCGAGTACGGCGCGGATCGTCACGCCGATCGCCCCGATCACCGAGGGAAGTGTCACGACGGCGTCTCCGCCGCGGGAGTGGCCCATGAGTCCCAGTCTGACGAAGTCGATCCGATCCGAGAACACGTTCCCGGGTGTCGCGTCGAGCGTCTGGAAGTGCTTGATGGAGTCGATGATCAGGTCTGCCCGGTCCTCGATGTTCTGCACCCCGCCTCCGGCGCCGTTGAGCGCGTTGCAGTCGACTGAGACGGCGACGATGCCGGTCTTGGCAAGGCTCGCCTGGAAGTAGTCGTAGCCGAGGTAGCTGGGGTCGGCGGGCGAGTGGTTGCCGTGCGCCATGACGACGATCGGCACGCGGCCGAGCTTCGCCAGCCGCTCGTGGAACGGCTGGCCCTCACCGTCGTCGGCGGCCGGGTAGTACACGCTCCCCCTGACCGGGCCGTCCGCATACTCCATGTTCCCGACGGGGAAGAGGTCGAGCGCCGACGGGTCGCCGCCGATGGGCGCGTCCACGCACGAGACGGTCAGCTCCAGCGCGACGTGCGCGGGGCAGCTCGTCAGCGACTGCGTCACGTGCACGGTGTCGCCGGCGGTGAGCGTCTGGGTCAGCATGACGACCGGCGCGGTGCCCGTGCCGACCTGGACCAGGTTGCGGAAGACCTCGATGGTCGCGCCGGGAGCGCTCGAGGTGATCGTGATCGAGGTGTCACCGGCCTGCACCGGGCCGACCGTCGGCGCCGGTAACGCCGAGCACGGTTGCACCACAACGGTGCCCGGGGGGCTGCCGGGGTCACCGGCGCACAGCTCCTGGGTGGCCGAGAACGACTCGCCGGCGCTCACCGGCGCGACGCCGATGAGCAGGGACCCGCCCCAGCACCGATAGGTGCCGAGGGACGAGCCGCCCCGTGCCACGGTGACCCGCCCGCCGTTGGCGATGGCGCCGATGTGGATCTGCTCGGCGCCGTCGTAGACCGGGTCGAACGTGGGCGTCGGCAGCGGGTTCGGACCCGGTGCGACGGTGAGCTCGACCGACGGCGGCGCCTCGTCCTTGCAGAGCTCGGTGTGGGCGCGGACCTTCTGGCCCAAGCCGTAGAACGGGTTGACGTTGACGCCCTGCTGCGGGCTGCAACCGTTGACGCGACCGACCTCGGCACCGTCGGCGGTGATCCAGACGTTGGCTCCGCCGAGCAGGTCGCCGACCCCGGTGCGAGAACCGCACGTCCACACAGGCGCAGGGTTGATCTGCGGCCGCGGTGGCCCGGCCGGGTAATCGACGGTGTGGTCGCGCACGACGAGCGCCGGCGACCACGCACTGGTGAGGCCGCCGGAATGCTGCCGCACACGCACCTGCTCGCCCACGACGAGCGGGTTGGGCAACGTCATACGCGCGCCCTGCGGTTCGGGGAAGCCAGCAAGCACGCTCGTGACGACCGCGCCGTCCACCTCGACGTCCAGGGTCGCGTGCGGGACGAAGCCCCACACCGTGACGGCTGTCGCGCACTGGTAAAGCGGCCCCGCCAGCCACGGCGGCGACAGCAGCTCCCGATCATGCTTCAGATCAAGCTTGTCAAGTTCGACGACGCTCGCGTCCATAACTGCCCCCTCGCTGGCGTTGACCGGATGAAGTACAGAGACGCGTGGCAGCGCCTTTGATACACGGCAGGTGGCCAACTCTGCCGCGGGTCTGCGTCCTAGAATCGTCTGGAGGGGCAGAGGTGACCCACGAGGGTGGCGGCGGCAATTACCCCTGGGACCGGTCGCGCTGGCGGCATTCGAACCAGGGCTCAACCTGGTGGGTTGGGCTCTGTCAACGACGGGCGATCTCGCCGATAGGTGGCGGAAAGGGGCACCTCGCCGGCCAGCGGGTGGCGAGGTCGCTGTGAGCCGTGCGGAGCGCAGACCCCGACGCGGCCGCGCACAGCGCCCTCGGGGGTGTCATCGCCAGCGGCGTGCACACGACCGCGATCTTTCAGCGGCTCGCCCCCCTGGCCGTCTACAACCGGTACGACTGCCCGTGCTCAACCTGGAGGTCGACTCCCTCGTGAGAGCGCGAACCCACTCCGGCTCTCGACATCGACGTCCTCGACGAGGCGGTGCAAGAAGTGGCCATGATTGACGGCGCCGACCTGGACAAGGTCGCACGCAACCCGACCAGCCGGAAACCTCTGCACCCCAGAGGGGTCCGAGCGCCCGGGGAACCCCGGAAAGTTCCGCTCGGAGCCACGGTCGGAGGTCTGCGGCGCTGCAGCCCGTGTTCACGAAATCGTCGGCGGCATCCTGTCCCTCCCGTGCCCTGGGGTGTGGCGCTCAGCAATCGGGTAGGAGACAGTGGACAAGAACCGCGCGATCTCGATGAGGTCGACGTGTCGCCCACCGGGTGCTCCTGCGCGGACGCGACCCGCAGAACGACATACGCCGGAGGCAAACCGTGACAAACCTGGCCGACAACCTGACCCGGACCGCCGAGCGGCACGGGAACCGCCCCGCGATCAAGCTCGACGGTCTGGTGCTGACCTACTCCGAGCTGCAGGACGGTGCGCGGCGCGTGGCGGCCCTGCTGAAGTCCAAAGGCGTGGGGTCCGGTGACCGGGTCGGTCTGGTGATGCCCAACGTGCCGCCGTTCCCGGTGCTCTTCTACGGCGCCGCGGCCATCGGTGCCGTGGTCGTGCCGATGAATCCTCTGCTGAAGGGCCGCGAGGTGAGGTACTACCTCGAGGACTCGGGCGCCTCGATCGTCTTCGCGTGGAAGGACATGGCCGAGGAGGCCGGCAAGGGTGCCTCGGAGGTCGGGATCGAGTGCGTCGAAGTCGGTCTCGACTTCGCCGAGGCGCTCGGCCAGCACGACCCCGACGACGAGGTCGTGGACCGCGAGGACGACGACACCGTGGTGCTTCTCTACACGTCCGGCACCACCGGGCAGCCCAAGGGCGCGGAGCTGACCCACCACAGCCTGAGCACCAACGCCGCGACCAGCGCCGAGACGCTCGTCGAGCTCACCGAGGAGGACGTCGTGATGGGTTGCCTCCCGCTCTTCCATGTCTTCGGCCTCACCGTTGGCCTCAACGCCTCGATCCTCAAGGGATCGTGCCTGACCCTGATCCCACGCTTCGACGCCGAGAAGGCGCTGGAGATCGTGGGCCGCGACCACGTCACCGTCTTCGAGGGCGTTCCCACGATGTACGCCGCCCTGCTGCACGCGGAGGGTGCCGACAAGGCCGACATGTCCAGCCTGCGCACCTGCATCTCCGGCGGGTCGGCGATGCCGGTCGAGGTGATGAAGAACTTCGAGAAGAAGTTCGACTGCATCGTGCTCGAGGGCTACGGCCTCTCCGAGACCTCGCCCGTCGCCTCCTTCAACCAGCCAGGCCTGGAGCGCAAGCCGGGCTCCATCGGCACCGCGGTGCGGGGTGTGGAGATGAAGCTCGTCGGCGACGATGACGAGGACGTGGCGCAGGGCGGGGTCGGCGAGATCGTCATCAAGGGTGAGAACGTGATGAAGGGCTACTGGGGGCGCGAGGAGGACACGGCCGACGCGATCAAGGACGGCTGGTTCCACACGGGCGACCTGGCGAAGGTCGACGAGGACGGCTACTTCTTCATCGTCGACCGCAAGAAGGACCTGATCATCCGCGGCGGCTACAACGTCTATCCCCGCGAGGTCGAGGAGGCGCTCTACGAGCACGAGTCGGTCGCCGAGGTGGCCGTCATCGGCATCCCCGACGACAGTCTGGGTGAGGAGGTCGGTGCCGCCGTCGCGCTGAAGCCCGGCGCGAAGGTCAGCGAAGCAGACCTGCAGGCGTTCGCGAAGAAGCGGTTGGCGGCATACAAGTATCCCCGCGCCGTCTGGATCGTCGACGAGCTGCCCAAAGGCCCCACCGGCAAGATCCTGCGGCGCGAGGTCAGCGCCCCGGAACGAGGGCCAAAGTGACGACCTCTGGCGGGGCCGCACCCCGGCAGAAGGCAGAGCGCCGGATACACGCCGAGGACGAGACGCAAGAGTCGGCTGAGCTCTCGGCCAGCACCGCCCTGGCGACCCCGCTCGACCTTCTGCTGGCCAACGCCGGCACCGGCCCCATCCGTCGGTTCATCCCCGGGATCTCGGGTGTCAAGTTCACCGCCGAGCTCGTCCGTCACCCCCGGGCGGTCGCCAAGCGCACGGCCGGACTGGCCTACGAGCTGACCCGGGTGGGCCTGGGCCGTTCGCGGCTGGCACCCGGTGAGAAGGACCACCGCTTCAGCGAGGAGGCCTGGGTCAGCAACCCGGCCTTCAAGCGCACCCTGCAGGGCTACCTCGCCGTCGGCGAGGCGGCCCGCGGTCTGCTCGACGACGCCAACCTGGACTGGGGTGACGACCAGCGGATGCGCTTCATCGTCGACAACCTGGTCGAGGCGGCGGCACCGAGCAACAACCCGTTCCTGAACCCCAAGGTGATCAAGCGAACGATCGACACCGGAGGCGGCAACCTCCTCGAAGGTGGCCGGCGCTTCGTGAAGGACTTCGCCACCGCCCCGCGCGTGCCGTCGATGGTGGAGGCCGACGCGTTCGAGGTCGGTCGCGACATCGCGGTGACTCCCGGCGCCGTGGTGCTGCGCACCGACGTCTTCGAGCTGATCCAGTACACCCCGCAGACCCCCAAGGTCCGCTCGGTGCCGATGTTGATCGTGCCGCCGACGATCAACAAGTACTACGTGATCGACCTGGCGGAGCGGCGCTCGCTGGTGGAGTACCTCGTGCAGAGCGGCCTGCAGGTCTTCTGCATCTCCTGGCGCAACCCCGACGTGCGTCACGCCGACTGGGGCCTGGACACCTATGGCCAGGCGATCCTGGAGGCGATGAAGGCCTGCGAGGACATCACCCGGCAGGACAAGACCGCGATCTTCGGCATCTGCTCCGGCGGCATGATCTCCTCGATGGTGATGGCCCACCTCGCCGAGCTCGGCGAGCAGGACCGCGTCGCGTCGTACAGCCTGGCCGTGACCGTGCTCGACCAGGACCGGGCCGGTGTCACCAGTGCGCTGCTCTCGCCCAAGGCGGCAGCGGCCTCCACCCAGGCCTCAAGGGAGAAGGGATATCTCGACGGGCGCATGCTGGCCGAGATCTTCGCCTGGCTGCGACCCAACGACCTGATCTGGAACTACTGGGTGAACAACTACCTGATGGGTCACGCCCCCAAGGCCTTCGACATCCTCTACTGGAACGCCGACCCGGTGCGGATGACCGCCGCCATGCACCGCGACTTCATGGACCTCGCCATTCGTAACGCGTTGGTGGAACCTCGGGCCGCGACGATGCTCGGCACCAAGATCGACCTCGGCACGGTCACGACCGACTCCTACGTCGTGGCCGGGATCGCGGACCACCTGTGCAAGTGGGAGTCCTGCTACCAGACCACTCAGCTCTTGGGCGGCGACACCAAGTTCGTGCTCTCCACGAGCGGCCACATCGCCGCCATGGTCAACCCGCCGGGCAACCCCAAGGCCAGCTTCCAGATCTCACGCTCGGGCCGTGGACAGAAGGGCACCGACAACCCCGAGGACACCCAGACGTGGCTGACCCAAGCGGTCAAGGTCAAGGGCAGCTGGTGGGAGGACTGGGTGGAGTGGCTCTGCGCCCGCAGCGGCGAGGAGCGCACCAAGCCGCGCAAGCTCGGCAACGCCGCCTACGAGCCGCTGGACAAGGCGCCCGGGACCTATGTTCATGACCGCTGAACACGCACGGCCGCGAGGCGACGACCACGTCCGCAACGTCACGGTGCGAGGCGTCACCGCTCGGGTCTCGGTAAGGCCCGGTGTCGGCTCCTACACCGAGCAGCCCCCACTGCTGCTCTGTAACGGCATCGGCATCAGTCTGGAGGCGCTGCAGCCGCTGGTCGACCAGTTGCACCCCGACCGTGGGCTGGTGCGCTTCGACGTACCCGGCATCGGCGGCTCGGCACTGCCCCCGTTTCCGTATCCCATCGCCGGGCTGGCTTCCTGGGTGATCGCGCTGATGGCGAAGCTGGGTGACCGTCGCTTCGACGTGCTCGGCCTTTCCTGGGGCGGCGGCCTCGCGCAACAGTTGGCGGTGCAGGCCCCGCGGCGGGTATGCCGGGTGGTGCTGGTCGCGACCGGCACCGGAACCCTGATGGTGCCCGCCCTCCCACGCGTGTTGAAGATCATGTCGACACCGCGACGCCACCGCGACCCCGCCTATGCGGCCAAGGTGGCGCCCGAGATCTACGGGGGTTCGATGCGCACCGACCCCGCACGCGGCGCAGCCCTGCTGCACCTCGCCACCCGCTCGGGTCCCAAGCGGGGCTACTACTACCAGCTGGCGGCCATGGCCGGCTGGACGAGCCTTCCGTTCCTGGGCCTGCTACGCCAGCCGACGCTGGTGATGGGCGGCGACGATGACCCCATCATCCCGGTCGCCAACCCGAAGCTGCAGGCCGCGCTGATCCCCCACTCGCAGCTGCACATCTACCACGGCGGACACCTCGGCATCCTGACCGAGGCAGACGAGCTCGCACCCATCATCGATACCTTTCTCGATGGTCACAGCCTGGATGGGACGAGCCTGGACGAGGAGAACCCCCAATGAGCGAACTCGACGACCTCAAACTCGAGGACTCCCCCTTCTCTGACTTTCTCGGCTTCGAGCTGCTGCTGGGCGAGGAGGACCGCGATCTGCTCGGTAGCGTGCGCGCGTTCATGACGCGCGAGGTCCAGCCGGTCATCAACGACTACTGGACCCGCGCGGCGTTCCCCCACGAGCTGCTCCCGGGCATCGCCAAGCTCGGCATCGCCGGCCTGGCGTTCGACGGACCCGGCTGTCCGGGTCGCGGGGCCCTGGTCGACGGCATGGTCGCGATGGAGCTCGGCCGGGTCGACCCGTCGATGGCCACCTTCATGGGCGTCCACGGTGGCCTGGCGATGGGCTCGATCAACCTCTGCGGCTCCGACGAACAGCGCGAACGCTGGCTGCCGATGATGGCCCGAATGGAGATGATCGGTGCGTTCGGCTTGACCGAGCCGGACGTCGGCTCGGCGATCTCGGCCGGCCTCGCCACGAGTGCCCGGCGCGACGGCGACGAGTGGGTCCTCAACGGCGAGAAGAAGTGGATCGGCAACGCCGCGTTCGCGGACCTCATCGTGATCTGGGCGCGCGACGAGGAGGACGAGCAGGTCAAGGGTTTTGTCGTCGAGAAGGGAACCGAGGGGATGACCTTCGACAAGCAGGAGGACAAGATCGCCCTGCGCGTCGTACAGAACGCCGAGATCCACCTCCACGACGTCCGCGTTCCCGAGGCCAACCGGCTGCAGAGGGCCGAGAGCTTCCGGTCCACTGCCGACGTGCTGCGCGTGACCCGGATGAGTGTGGCCTGGCAGGCGGCTGGATGCGCGCGCGGCGCCTACGAGCACGCACTGCGCTACACCAAGGCCCGCCAACAGTTCGGTCGGCCGATCGCCTCGTTCCAGATGGTGCAGGACCTGCTCGTGAAGATGCTCAGCAACGTCACCGCCTCCACGGCCATGAACGTCCGGGGATCGCAGCTGCAGGATGCCGGCCTGCTCAAGGACGAGCACGCCTCGCTGTGCAAGGCGCACGCGACCGTGCGGATGCGCGAGGCCGTGGGGTGGGCGCGCGAGGTTCTCGGCGGCAACGGCATCCTGCTCGAGCACCACGTGGGCCGCTTCGTCGCCGACGCGGAGGCGATCTACTCCTACGAGGGCACCCGCGAGATCAACACCCTGATCGTGGGACGGGCCATCACCGGCCAGAGCGCCTTCGTCTGACCCGGAGCTGCGTCTCCACAACGGCTGAGCTGGCAGGGTCACACTGCGCACGCCGGGGCGACCACCAGCTCGTCTCTGCCATCCGCGACCTACCTCATCGCGTCGAGATCGAACACATCGACCGGCGCAGCGACCTCTATCGGTGAGGCCCGGGCCGGCATTGCTCGTCGGGTTGAGCCCCGCCGAAGACGGTCTGTGTCAGCGCAGAGCGAGCAGGGTCATCAGGCGGGCCGCCTCAGCGGTCACCGCATCCCGAGCCGCGCCGAGATACTTACGGGTGTCGACGGTATGCGCCTGCTCGAGCCGAGCGGTCATCGCGTCGGTGAAGACCTGGCCCAGGTGCGTCGCGATGTTCACCTTGACCATGCCGGCGCGCACGGCGGCCACGAGACCGGCATCCGCCACACCCGACGAGCCGTGCAGCACCAGCGGCACCGAGACGGCATCTCGCAGCGCGGCGATGAGGTCGGTGTCGAGCACCGCCGTGCGTTCGGTCATGGCGTGCGAGCTACCGACGGCCACCGCGAGCGCGTCGACCCCGGTCTGCAGGACGAAGCGGGATGCCGCTGACGGCTCCGTTCGAGCTCCGGGTGCGTGCACGCCGTCCTTGCCGCCGACCTCGCCGAGCTCAGCCTCGACGCTGACGCCCGACGCGTGGCACCGCTTGACGACCGCGGCCGTCTCGAACCGGTTCTGGGCGTCGGGCAGCTTCGAGCCGTCGTACATGACGGAGGTGAGCCCCAGAGCGACCGCCTCGTCGACGAGGTCGGTGCTCTCGGCGTGGTCGAGGTGCACCACGACGGGCTGCGAGCAGGCGTCGGCGATGGCGAGCGTGGCCGCGGCGAGCGGGGCGAGGGAGCCGTGGTAGCGCACGCAGTTCTCGGAGATCTGCATGACGACCGGCAGGCCGACCTGCTCGGCGGCCGCGGCGTACGCCTCGGCGTGCTCGAGCTGGATGACGTTGAAGGCGGCAACGGCGTGGCCGTGCTGACGAGCCTCGGCCAGCACGGGCCCCAGCGGTGAACGGCTCACGACAGGGTCTCCTCGATCTCGACGATGGGAAGCAGCCGGGCGACGTCGCCCGGGTCGATCGGTCCGGCACCCGGTTGCAACACGGCCGCCGCCGACCAGGCGACACCCCGGCGCAGCACCTCGGCCCAGTCGTCACGGTCGTCGGGCAGGTGGTTTGGAGGCAGGGCGTCGAGGCTGGCGGCGAGCGCGGCGGTGAGGGCGTCACCCGCGCCGGTCGGGTTGCCGGGCAAGGCCTGCGGCAGCCAGGCGCGCAACGCCACGGAGCCGGAGGCGAGCGCCAGACCGGCAGCCCCGTCGGAGACCACGGCCGCCTTGGCCCCGGCCTCGACGAGCAACCGCGCGAGCTCGGGCACGCCTGTCTCCGTCTGGGATTCAGCGGCAGAGGCAGCACGGGCGTCGGCACCCGCGACGCCTGCGTTCAAGGCCGTCAGGGTCGCCGCCGCCTCGCCGCGGTTGGGCTTGACCAGCTCGGGGGCGAACGCGAGGGAGTTCGCCAGGGCCGGCCCGCTGACGTCAAGCACCACCCGCAACCCCGTCTCGTGAGCGGCGTTGGTGATGCGGGCCACGATGTCGATGGGGGTCTGGGCGGGCAGGCTGCCCGAGACGGTGAGCACGCCGCCTGACCCCCCGAGGCGTCTCACCTGTCGGATCACCTCGTCCCACACGGCATCCGGTATCGGCGTCCCGGCCTCGTTGAACAGGGTGGCCTCGTGCGCGTCGTCGACGAGGGCGACCGACCGGCGGGTGGGGTGCGGGGCCCGCACGAGATGGTGCCGGATGCCGCGGCCGCCGAGGTCGTCGGCGAAGAAGGGGTGGGTCGCGTCGCCCACCGGGGCGAGCGCGAGGCAGTCGACTCCCATCGACGTCAGGGCCGCCGCGGTGTTGATGCCCTTGCCGCCCGCGCGCTCGGTGACGTTCTCGACCCGGTGGCTCTCACCGAGGGTGACGGCGGCGATGCGGTAGGTGATATCGATCGCCGGGTTGGGCGTCAGGCTGATGATCATGCGCCGATCACCGCCAGAGCGAGCACACCGGCGCCGAGGGAGCCGGCCCGGTCGCCCAGGGCCGCGGCCCGAACCTCGACGGTCAAGCCGGCGCCCAGGCGAAGCGCAACGGCCCGGCGCAGGGGGCCGAGCAGCGTCTCGCCCGACCGCACCAGTCCTCCTCCGATGAGCACGGTCTCGGTGCCGAGGGCCACCACGACGGGCGCGAGCACCGACGCGAGCGCCTCCACCGCCTCGTCCCACACCTCGAGGGCCGCCTGCGTGCGAGGATCGACACCAGCGGCGCAGCCGCTGGCCCCGAACGCGACCGCGACGAGGGCGGCCACGTCAGCCGCTGTCGATGGCACTGACGTAGCCGGCACCGTTGACGTTGCTGACAGGCTCCCGACAGATCTGAGACGCTCGGTGAACCGGCGGCCGATGGCGCGGGCGCTGGCGATGGTCTCGAGGCAGCCGCTAGCGCCGCACCCGCAGGGCGGCCCGTCGGGGCGGACCACGACGTGGCCGATCTCACCGGAGCGGGGGTCGGCCAGCAGCCGCCCGCCGGAGAGCACTGCGCTCGCGATGCCGGTGCCGAGCGGAACGAAGACGGCGTTGTCGGCCCCGACCGCCGCCCCGAACCGGTGCTCGGCCAGCAGGCCGGCCCGCACGTCGTGACCGACGGCGAGGGGCAGGTCGAGCTCGCTCTCGATGCGGCCGCGCAGGTCGAGGTCGCGCCAGCCGAGGTTGGAGGAGTAGAGCCCGATGCCGAGCACGTCGTCGACGACGCCGGGCACCACGACCCCCACTGCCGCCACCTTCTCGAACCCTGCCTCCCGGCCGGCCAACCGTACGAGATGGTCGCGAACCAGCTCGGCTACGACCGCACCGAGACAGTCGCTGATGCGTTGGGGGGTCGGCAGGACGAGCTCGTCGAGTACCGCTCCGGTTGACGTGATCACGACAGACTTGATGCGGGTGCCCCCCACGTCAATCCCGATCACGGCTGAAAGCGTCACGACTTCCATCCTATGCTTGTAAATGATTGACTGACAATACTTATGAGCACAAGCACGCAAACCACGAGAGTTCCGGAATGCGTGGTCGCTGCTCGCCACGGCACAATCACGAGGTGACCACCACCAGCATCGTCCTTCGTGCGTCTGCGCTTGTCGGCGACCGGGTCGAACCCGATGTCATCGTCGAGGTCACCGGCGACCGGATCAGCGACGTGCGCCCCGTGACGAGCGAGAACGCGGTGCCCTGCGGCGCGGTGGCCGTGAGCGGCATCCTCGTGCCCGGGTTCGTCGACGTGCACACCCACGGCGGCGGCGGCGGCGCTTTCACCGTCCTCGACCCGGAGGGCGCCGCGGCCGCTGCGCGCCACCACCATTCGCGCGGCACGACCAGCCTGCTCGCCAGCCTCGTCACCCTCTCGCCGGCCGACCTGCTGCGAGGCGTGCAGGTGCTCGCCGACCTCGCCGACGACGGGTTGGTCGACGGCATCCACCTCGAGGGGCCGTGGCTGGCGCAGGCCCGCTGCGGCGCGCAAGACCCCCGCCTGATGCGCGACCCGGACCGCGGGGAGGTCGAGCGGTTGCTCGAGGCCGGCCGCGGCCACATCCGGCAGATCACGCTCGCGCCCGAGCGCGACCACGGCCTCGAGCTGATCGCATGGCTCGTCGCGGCCGGAATACACGCGGCCATCGGGCACACGACGGCATCCTTCGCGGTCGCGACGCAGGCGGTCGAGGCCGGCGCCGACCTCGCCACCCACCTCTTCAACGGGATGGACCCATGGCACCACCGTGAACCCGGCGTCGTTCCCGCCCTGCTGCGCGCAGCCGCGCAAGGCGCCGTGACGCTCGAGCTCATCGCCGACGGCACCCACCTCAGCGACGACACGGCCCGCACCGTGATCGACCTCGTCGGCCCGGGGCAGGTCGTCTTCGTCTCCGACGCCATGGCTGCCGCCGGGGTGGGTGACGGACGCTACGTGCTCGGTGGCCTGTCGGTCATCGTCGCCGACGGGGTGGCTCGCCTCGACCCCGGACCCGACGCCGCCGGCCCGGGGTCGATCGCCGGGGGAACCTCACACGTCGCCGAGATCGTGGCCCGGGCCGTAGCCATCGGTCGGTCGCTGCCGGATGCCGTGAGCTGCGGGACGCGCACACCCGCGCACTGGCTGGGCCTGACCGACCGGGGCCAGATCGCCGCGGGGACCCGAGCCGACCTGGCCGTGCTCGACGACGACGTCAGGGTGACCCGGGTCATGCGCGCCGGTCGCTGGCTGAACGTCTGAGCCGGTCTCTCCTGGAGCGCGCGGCGCGCTGCTGTCAGGGGGTCGACCTATCATTCCTGACGGAAGGCCCGGGAGAGGTGAGGAGCGAGATGAGCGCCGTGGATGCTGCGATCCGGCCCCCTGACTGGGTGCGGCACGTGACTCGACCCGCCCTGGAAGATCTGTTCGGCACGACGACCGTACGGCGCGGAGTCACCTACCAGCGCCGCAAGGCCGTGCAGAACCTGCGTACGGGGACTGACGGCGAGTCGATGCTGGCCACGGTCCAGGGCACCCGGCGCTACACCACCTCTGTCGTGCCCTGGGCGGAGCAGGAAGACGATCGGTTCGATGGCGGCGGTGACACCGATGATCTTGATGTCCAAAGCGACTGCAGCTGCCCGATGGGCTACGGCTGCAAACACGTCGTCGCGGTCATCCTGGAGGCCCAGACCCGGTTACACCAGGCGTCTGCTGACCGAACCGCGAAGCCGGCCACACCCAGCCCGCCGTGGGAGGCCTTGCTCGCTCCGGTCGTGCGTGAACCCGCCGGTGCCACTCCAGCTGAGCCGGGCACGACCCCGCTGGGGCTGCTCGTCGAGGTCTCGTCGCAGGGTTCCGGGCGGGGTGGCGATCGACCTGGCTCTCACCTTCAGCTACGTCCGGTGGTGCCGGGCGCGAACGGCGGCTGGATCCGCACCGGGATCAGCTGGTCCGACCTGCAGTACTCCTATCAATGGCGCCGGCTCAACCCCGAGCACCGTGATGCCCTGACCGCCATCCTGATGGCCGAGCGCAGCCACGGGAGCTCCTACCACAGCACGGGTGCGTGGGTCGGTGCCGACGCGATCGGGCCGCGCCTCTGGCGACTGCTCGACGAAGCGGTCGAAGCGGGTGTCGAGGTGGTCACGGGTCAGAAGGGAACCAAGCTCGTCCACGTCTCGATCGAGCCGGCGAAGGTGGTCATCGACACCACCCGGATGCCGTCCGGCGACCTCCTCGTACGCCCGACCGTGCGCCTGCTCGGGGTCGGTGGCTCGCCCGCCCTGCTCGGCACGCCGGCGCACGGGGTGGTGGCCACAACCGCGCAGGGCCTCACGGTGGCCCGGCTCGAGCGCCCCCTCTCGGCAGGGTTGGCCCGCCTCGTCGGCGTCGGCACGCTGACGATCCCCCGTGCCGACGCCGCCCGGTTTCTCACAAGCTACTACCCGGCCCTGCGCCAACAGGCCGCGGTGGAGTCGTCTGACGGCACGGTCGAGTTCCCCTCGGTGGCGCCGCCTCGGCTGGCCCTGCGAGCGAGCTTCGAGCCAGACCACCTCACCCGCCTGCACTGGGGATTTCGCTACGCCGTGGGGGCCGAGACGACCGAGGTCCCCCTCCTGCCCACCGCGCGCGACGCGGTAGTGGTTCGCGACGTGGCCGCCGAGGAAGCCCTGCTCGCGAACCTCAACGTGCTCGATGGGGCGCCCGGGCTACGCACCCCGCTGCCGGGTAAGTCGCGGCCGGGTGTCGTCATCGACCCGCAGCTGCAGGGGTGGGCAACGGTCGCGTTCGTGCGTGAGGTGCTGCCGTCGCTGCTCTTGAGGGACGATGTCGACGTCACAGTCATCGGCACGCCGCTCGACTACGCGGAGGCCGACGAGCCTCCGGTCGTCGCCGTGTCGACCCACGACCGCGAGGTCGGCCACGACACGAGAGCCGGCGCATCGGGAGGTGACGGTGGTCTCGGGGCCCACAACACCGGCGCCGAGGGCGACTGGTTCGACCTTGGCATCGTCGTCAGTGTGGGCGAGCAGAAGGTGCCGCTGGCCACCCTGCTCACTGCCCTGACCCAGGGTGACGAGCGCCTGATCCTCGACAACGGGCAGTGGTTTGCCCTCGACGCACCCGAGCTGCACACCCTGCGCCGCATCGTGGAGGAGGCCCGTTCACTGCACGACCCCGAGGCGACCGGGCTCCGCATCAACCGCTACCAGGCCGGCCTCTGGGAAGAGCTGGTCGAGCTGGGCGTGGTCACCCACCAGAGTGCGCGATGGAAGCAGTCTGTCGGGGGGCTGCTGGCCCTCGACGAGATGCCACACCCAGAGCAGCCGCGGGCCGTGACGGCCGACCTGCGGCACTACCAGATCGAGGGCTACCAGTGGCTCTCGTTCCTCTGGGACCAGCGGCTGGGCGGCATCCTCGCCGATGACATGGGCCTCGGGAAGACGCTGCAGACCCTGACCATGCTCGAACGAGCCCGCGAGAACGGAACGCTGACACCGGCCGCCCCGGTGCTCGTCGTGGCTCCGACCAGCGTCGTCGCGGCCTGGGCCCGGGAGGCCGCGCGGTTCACCCCGGAGCTGACGATCACGACGATCACTGCGACTGAGCGCCGGTCGGGTCTCCCGCTCGCCGAGGCAGTGGCGGGGGCCCACGTCGTGGTCACGTCGTACGCCCTGTTCCGTATCGAGGCCGACAGCTATCACGACCTGCTTTGGGACGCTTTGGTGCTCGACGAGGCGCAGTTCGTCAAGAACCATCAGTCGCGCACCTACCAGGTCGCCCGCCGGCTGCGGGCCCCGGTCAAGCTCGCGATCACCGGGACGCCCCTCGAGAACTCCCTGATGGACCTCTGGGCCCTGCTCTCGATCGTCGCACCGGGGCTCTTCCCCAACCCGCAACGCTTCTCCGAGCTCTTCCGCAGGCCCATCGAGTCGGGTGACTCGCCCGAGCTGCTGGCCACGCTGCGACGCCGCATCCGGCCGCTCATGCTGCGCCGCACCAAGGAGGCCGTCGCGCCCGACCTGCCGCCGAAGATCGAGCAGGTGGTCGCCGTGCCGCTCAACCCGGCGCACCGCCGCATCTACGACACCCACCTGCAGCGCGAGCGACAGCGCATCCTCGGCCTGCTCGGCGACGTCGACCGCAACCGTATCGCCATCCTCACTGCCCTGACCAAGCTGCGTCAGCTCAGCCTCGATGTGCACCTCGTCGCGCCCGACGCCCCGGCGAGCGTGCGATCGAGCAAGGTCGACGCCCTGCTCGACCAGCTCGTCGAGGTCGCCGCCGAGGGACATCGCTGTCTGGTCTTCAGCCAGTTCACCCGTTTTCTTCACATCGTGCGCAACCGCCTGACGGCCGAAGGCATCGACCACATCTACCTCGACGGGCGTACCCGTGACCGCCCCAAGCGCATCGCGGCGTTCACCGAGGGCGCCGCCCCGGTGTTCCTGATCAGCCTCAAGGCCGGCGGTTCGGGCCTGACCCTCACCGAAGCCGACTACGTCTTCGTGCTCGACCCGTGGTGGAACCCTGCCGTCGAAGCCCAGGCGGTCGACCGCACCCACCGCATCGGCCAGGACAAGACGGTGATGGTCTACCGCCTCGTCTCGGAGGGGACCATCGAGGAAAAGGTCGTGGCGCTGCAGGAGCGCAAACGCGAGCTGTTCTCCCGGGTGGTCGACGAGGGCGGTCTGATGGGCGCGCCGCTCACCGCTGACG
>JBDTVJ010000005.1:0-47577 GCA_040007275.1 Terracoccus sp. | reverse complement strand
GTTGCGTCGTGCTGAGCTCGAGCAACGAGCGTGCCTTCTGCGTCGGCGCCGACCTGAAAGAACGAAGCTCGATGAGCGATGCCGAGCTCGTTCGGCAGCGGCCGACAGCGCGCGCGGCGTACGGGGGGGTGTTGCGACTGCCGATGCCTGCCATCGCGGCCGTGGACGGCCATGCCTTGGGCGGTGGTTTCGAGCTGGCTCTCTCGTGCGATGTGATCGTTGCCGGGGAGGGCGCGCTCGTGGGACTGCCCGAGGTGGGCGTCGGAGTCATCCCAGGTGGTGGCGGCACCCAGCTGCTCGTTCGTCGAGTGGGCTGGTCACGGGCCTCACGGGCCATCTTCTCGGCGGCGAAGATGACCAGCGCCGAGGCGTTCGCCCTCGGGGCCGTCGACGAGCTCGTCGCCCAGGGCTCGGCCCGTGCTCGCGCCCTCGAGCTGGCCCGCACCATCGCGGCGAACTCGCCGGTCGGGCTGCGCAATGCCAAGCGGGCCATGCGTCTGGGGGCTGACGTCGACCTCGAAGCCGGGCTCGAGATCGAGGATGCCTGCTGGCGGGCGACGGCATTCTCGGCCGACCGGCGAGAGGGCGTGGCCGCCTTCGCCGAGAAACGTCGACCGAACTGGCCCGGGCACTGACCCATCACCCGCGCGACATCCTCTGGGCGCGTCGCGCGGCGAGACGCGCCAGGTGCGCGGCGCGGTTCGAGACGAGAGCCGGCGGAATCTAGTGGTGGCTTCTTGGGGAGGTGACTGGGCGGCGTCCGGGAGTCGGTAGGCTTGCGCAGGTCGGCGTCGAGCCGGTTCGTGACCGACCAGAACGGATGACATGATCCGCGTGCTCCTCGCCGAGGACGATCCCGCCATCTCGGTGCCACTGGCCCGGGCGCTGCGCCGTGAGGGCTACGAGGTCGACGTGCGCGAGGACGGCGTGGCAGCGCTCGAGGGCGCCAAGCTCAGCCCAGACCTGGTGCTGCTCGACCTGGGCCTCCCGCACATCGACGGCCTCGAGGTGTGTCGGCGCATCCGGGCCGAGGGGCTCACCATCCCCGTCCTGATCCTCACGGCTCGCGCCGACGAGGTCGACACCGTCGTCGGTCTCGACGCCGGTGCTGACGACTACGTGACCAAGCCCTTCCGGCTGGCCGAGCTGCTCGCGCGGGTGCGCGCCCTGCTGCGGCGCAAGCCGACCGAGAGCGCCGCGGTCGTCGACCTGGTCCGGATCGACTCCGACGGTCGGCGGGCCTGGTTCAAGGGCGTCGAGCTGCAGCTGACGGCGAAGGAGTTCGACCTGCTGAGAGTGCTCGTGCGCGAACAGGGCAAGGTCGTCTCGCGGGAGCAGCTGATGCGCGAGATCTGGGACACCGCCTGGTTCGGCTCCACGAAGACCCTCGACATGCACATCTCCGTGCTGCGCCGCAAGCTCGGCGACGACGCGACCTCCCCGCAGTACATCGCCACGGTCCGCGGGGTCGGCTTCCGGTTCGAACGTCCTGAGGTTGACTGACCATGCGCCGGCAGCTCGATCGTCTGACCCTGATTGCCGCGGGTGTCACGGCCGGGCTGACCACGCTCGTGGTGGCTGCGGTGGTGTGGTGGGTCGTGACCCAGCGGCCCAAGGTGGTCGGCGACTGGGTCTCGACCGACCTCCGGCAGACGGCGGCCCTGCTCGTGGCCCTGGTACTGGTGGCTGCCCTGGTCGGAGCGCTGGCCGCGGTCGCCAGCACGCTCACCATGCGCCGTCGAGCCACGCGCGCTGCCGCCGATCTCGTCACCCTCGCCTCGCGGTTCGCCGCCGGCGAGGCTCGGCTGTCGCCCGTGCGGTCCGGGGTGCGCGAGATCGACCACGTCTCCGACATCATCGCGCGCCGGGCCCACGACATGACCAGGTCACTCGCCGCCGAGCGTGACTTCGCCGCCGACGCCTCCCACCAGCTGCGAACCCCGCTCACGGCCCTGCTGATGCGGCTCGAGGAGATCTCGTTCATGGCGGAGAAGTCGGTCGTCAAGGAGGAGGCCTCGATCGCCATCGCGCAGGTGGAGCGCCTGACGCGGGTCGTCGACGACCTCCTCGGACGCGGACGCGGGGCGGGCGGGCCGACTCCGGTCGTGTCGCTCGACACCACGATCGCCGCTCTACAGCGCGAGTGGCAACCCGCCTTCGAACAGGCCCGTCGCTCGGTTCGAGTGCGCGGTGAACGTGGCCTCTTCGTCCGCTCGACGCCGGTGGCCCTCGCACAGGTGCTGTCGACGCTGCTCGAGAACTCCCTCGTGCACGGTCGTGGCACCGTCGATGTGCACGCCCGTCGCTCTGGCCCCTCGGTCGTGGTCGAGGTCAGCGACGAGGGCGACGGCGTGTCAGCCGCGATGGCTCCGCACATCTTCGAACGGTCGGTCAGCAGCGGCACGGGCGGCAGCACCGGGCTGGGTCTGGCCCTGGCCCGCGACCTCGCCGAGTCGAACGGGGGCCGCCTCGACCTCGTGCAGGCGCAGCCCGCCCGGTTCGCCCTGTTTTTGTCTGAGTCCGACGACGGCTGAGCGGGCCCGCGCAGGCACCACGAGGCGACTCCCGCGGGTACTCCGCAGGAAGACCCGGTACGGATGCGCCGAATCGAGAAGGCGCGGGTATCGTCGGCCTGTGAGGCGGCTCGGTGAGTTTCTGTTCGTGCGCCACCGGCACAACTGGATGCTGTTCCTCCGGTTCGGGCTGGTCGGTGCCTCGGGCGTGTTCGTGAACCTGATGGCCCTGGTGCTCGTCAAACGCCTCGGTCCGCTGCCTGAGGAGGCCATCGTCGGGGTGCCGCTCACGGCCTTCAACGTGCGGTGGTACCACCTGTACTCGACCATCGCCTTCTTCGTGGCGAACCTCTGGAACTTCCAGCTCAACCGTTCCTGGACCTTCCACAGCTCCCGACACGCCGGCTGGTGGCGCGAGTACTGGCCCTTCGTGGCGGTTGGTCTCGTAGGCCAGGCCCTCGGTCTGCTGCTGCTGACCGCACTGATGCACCGAGGGTCACCGATCGCCCTCTCACTGTCGGCGCTCGATGACTCGACCGGCCTGCGCACCCGGCTCTACTGGGCGCAGCTGATCGTCATCTGTGTCGTCACCCCCCTCTCGTTCGTGCTGAACAAGATATGGACGTTCGCTGCCGTGCGCAGTCATCATCCCGGCCTTGTCGACCCGAGCCACGCCGCCGCCGCGCTCGGTGTCGCCGATCCGATCGGACGGGTTCGGCAGGAGCAGCCCGTGCGGGCGCCTGACGTGACCGGACCCGTCGACCGCACCCGCTGACCCGCCGACTCCCACCGCTGAGCGCTGCCTTCATGAGCCGTGGCCCGGATGCCGCAGCCGCATCGGTAGGTTGGTCGCCGTGACCGAACAGCCCAAGCGCGCCCCTGGAGGTTTCCCTGTCGTCGGTGTCGTCGGTGGTGGTCAGCTGGCCCGGATGATGCAGGGTCCCGCCATCGAGCTCGGCATCACGCTCTCGGTACTGGCCGAAGCCGGCACCTCGTCGGCGGCCCTCGTGGTGCCCAGCGCTCCCGTGGGTGACCACGCCGATCTCGAGGCCGTGCGCGCCTTCGCCGCGACCTGTGATGTGGTCACCTTCGACCACGAGCAGGTGCCGCAGGAGGTGCTGGCCGCCCTCGAGGCCGACGGTGTCGTGACCCGCCCCAGCCGGTCGGCGCTGGTGTTCGCCCAGGACAAGCTCGCCATGCGTGACCGGCTCACCGAGCTCGGCATCGCGTGTCCTCGGTGGTACCGGGCTCACACGGTCGATGACGTGCAGCGCTGCGGCGAGCAGTGGGGGTGGCCGATCGTGGCGAAGACGCCCACCGGGGGTTACGACGGCAAAGGTGTCGCCGTGGTGGGCTCGAGTGCCGACCTCGCCGAGTGGCTGGCGGCCGTCGGTGAGCCCGGACCGCTCGAGCACGGCATCCTGCTCGAGGAGAAGGTGGCCTTCGTCCGTGAGCTCGCCGTGCTCGTGGCCCGAAGTCCCTCGGGCCAGGCCGCGGCCTGGCCGGTCGTCGAGACGGTGCAGGTCGACAGCATCTGCACCGAGGTGCTGGCGCCCGCCCCAGGCCTGGACCCCGAGCTCGCCGCCGTGGCGACCGCGGCCGCGCTTCGCATCGCTGGTGCTCTCGACGTGACGGGAGTTCTGGCCGTAGAGATGTTCGAGGTGCCGGGCGAGACCGGGGCCGCCACCTACGTCGTCAACGAGCTGGCGATGCGGCCGCACAACAGCGGTCACTGGTCGATGGACGGCGCCGTGACAGGTCAGTTCGAGCAGCACCTTCGAGCGGTCCTCGACCTGCCCCTGGGCGACCCCGCTCCGCGTGCCGCGTGGACGGTGATGGCCAACGTTCTCGGGGGCGAGCACGAGGAGCTCTACAGCGCCTACCGCCATGTCATGGCCCGCGACCCCGGCGCCAAGGTGCACCTCTACGGCAAGGGGGTTCGCCCTTCCCGCAAGATCGGGCACGTCAACGTGAGCGGCTCCGACCTCGAGGAGGCCAGAGCGCGGGCCGGCCATGCAGCCGACTACCTGAGCGGGGTCGTCACCGAATGACGCCGCATCGCCCGAGCCCTCTGCCCGTCCAGCCGAGGGCCTCCGACCGGAACCACCCCCCGACCCGACAGCGAGATCTCCGATGAGCCAGCACTACCAGCCCCCAGCTCCGTCACCGGTGGTCGGGATCGTGATGGGCAGTGACAGTGACTGGCCGGTCATGGAAGCAGCGGCCACCGCCCTTCGCGAACTCGGGATCGCGTACGAGGCCGACGTCGTGTCGGCCCACCGGATGCCGACGGAGATGATCGAGTACGGCCAGGCGGCAGCCGAGCGTGGCCTGCGCGTCATCATCGCCGGGGCCGGGGGTGCGGCCCACCTGCCCGGCATGCTGGCCGCCGTGACCCCGTTGCCCGTGGTGGGGGTGCCGGTGCCGCTGAAGTTCCTCGACGGCATGGACTCGCTGCTCTCGATCGTGCAGATGCCCGCCGGCGTACCCGTGGCGACGGTCTCGATCGGTGGTGCGCGCAACGCCGGGCTGCTGGCGGCACGGATCGTCGGCGCGGGCAACGACGAGCTGTCGATCCGGGTGCGCAACGCGATGGTGGCCTTCCAGGCGGCGTTGCGCGACCAGGCGCACGCCAAGGGGGCCGCGCTGCGCGAGCGGGTGGCGGGTCAGTCGGTGACGGCCGACGAGACCTCACCCGGCTGAAGACGCGGGTACTCGATCTTCGGGCAGGTGTCCATGACCACCGACAGCCCGGCATCCTCGGCTCGGGCGGCGGCCGCTTCGTCGATCACTCCCAGCTGCAGCCACAGGGCTCGCACCCCGAGTCGGTCTCGTTGCTCGATGGCCTGATCGACGAGGGCGCCCACCCGATCGTTGCGCACGAAGAAGTCGACTACCGCGACCTCGACACCGTCGGGGACCTCGGCGAGTGAGGCGTACCCCACGCTGCCGTGCACCCTGGCCGCGCTCGGGTGGATGGGGACCAGGCGCATACCGAGCTCGCGCTGCAACCAGAGCGAGACGCCCCACGCCGTGCGGTCGGGGTTGTCGCCAAGGCCCACCACCGCCCACGTGGCCGGTGTGACCAGCAGGTCACGGATGACGTTCGGGTCGTTGCGGTGGCGGGTGGGCGTCGCGGGCGTCATGGCATTCATCCTCACACGGCGGCGCGGATGCGGGAGAGCGTGGAGGCCGCGCCGCACGCGGAGGCGAAGTGGCATGACGTCACAGTGACATGATGAACCAATGAGATTCGGAGTCTTCGTTCCCCAGGGCTGGCGCATGGACCTCGTCGGCATCGACCCGAGCCGGCAGTGGGAAGCGATGTCGGGCATGGTCAGGCACATCGACGAGGGTGAGACGTTCGAGTCGATCTGGGTCTACGACCACTTCCACACCGTGCCGGAGCCGAGTGGTGAGGCGACCCACGAGGCGTGGACCCTCATGGCGGCGTTCGCCGCCTCCACCTCGCGAGTGCGGCTCGGGCAGATGTGCACGTGCATGAGCTACCGCAACCCGGCCTACCTCGCCAAGGTCGCTGCCACGGTCGATGTCGTCTCGGGCGGGAGGGTCGAGATGGGGATCGGGGCCGGGTGGTACGAGCACGAGTGGCGGGCCTTCGGCTACGGCTTTCCCCGAGCCGGTGAGCGGCTGGGTGCCCTGCGCGAGGGGGTCGCGATCTTCCGCGACATGTGGACGAAGGGCTCGGCCAGCCTCGATGGCGAGCACTACCAGGTCAACGGTGCCATCTGTGCACCCCGACCGCTGCAGGGCACGAGCTCGCCCGGAAGCGAAGCGAACGGCATCCCGATGTGGATCGCCGGCGGCGGTGAGAAGGTCACTTTGAAGATCGCCGCCGAGTACGCCGACTACACGAACTTCGACGGCGGCGCTGACGAGTTCGACCACAAGAGCGAGGTGCTGCGTGGCCACTGCTCGGCTGCCGGCCGCGACTTCGACTCCATCGTGCGGTCGGCCAACTACAACGTCGTCATCGGCGAGAGCGACGCCGAGGTCGAGGACCGGCTGGCGTTCTACGGCGACCTGCTGCGGCGTGGTGGGGTGGCGGAGGCGAAGGTTGCAGAGCAGGTCGCGGGGCTGCGTACCCAACCGGCCGTCGGCACCCCGGAGCAGATCGTCACGATGCTGAAGGGGATGGAGGCGAAGGGAATGTCCTATGCCATCACCTACTTCGCCGAGGCGGCCTACGACCGGTCGGGCATCGAGCTGTTCGAGAAGGCCGTCGCCCCCGAACTGCGCAGCTGACATCAGGAAATTGGCGTCCGGATCGAGCAAACCTGTTGATGGAGCTGGATTGAAGCTGACCACCACCCGTTCGGTCGTGCCGTTCATGGTCGTGTTCACCGTCACGGTGCTGGTCCCGAGGCTCATGATCTTTCCGGTGCTCAACCTTGGTCCCGACGAAGTAGCCTATGGAATCATCGGGCGCGAGATTCTGCACGGACATTGGCCGTACACCACGGCCTTCGATCACAAGCCGGTAGCCCTCTACTTCCCGTTCGCGCTGTCTCAAGTCATCTTTGGCGCGTCCAGTACGGCGTTGCGGTTCCTGTCACTGATTGTTGCCATCACCTCTTTCGCGCTCGCCTACCTGCTTTGCCGACGCCTGGGGCTGAGAGCATGGAGCGCTGCCCTGCTGTCTGGTGTCTATGCACTCATGTGCCTCGGGAACGATGGTCTGGCGGCACTCAGCGAGCCGATTCTCAATGTCTACGTTCTGGGCCTGCTCGTGATCCTCACGTACCGATTGACACTGTTTCGGGGAGTCATGTTCGGCGTGTTGATGGCAGTTGCGATCAATACTAACTATCTCATCGGCCCGATACTTGTCGTTCCCGGCTTGTTCTTTCTCTTCAAGGGGCGCAGGGCGAAAATGGCATGGGTTGGGGGGGTTCTTGGCTTCTTGACCGGCTGTCTGGTTGCCCTTTTCCCCATCTTTGCCTATTCAAGTATCGGAGACTACTTTCAACTTCAGCGAGCCTTTCTGAGCGTTTATGAGGTGACGCCGATGACGTGGAACCAACTCCTCGGACGTGTGGAGCAGTTCTTGGCGCCCAGCCTGGCCATCTTGATCGCACCGGTCGCTGCCTTGATCGTCGGCGGGGCCCGGGGCAGGCCGGCAACGGGGACTGTTTGGTCGGTGGTCTTTCTGACCGTCTCGATAGCGACGGCTTGCTACAACCGCTTCTTCTACCCGCACTATACGATCATCATCGCGCCGGCAGCACTGATGATTTCTGCTATTGCGGTGAGGCGCCTACGCCAAGAGGCCGGCAGCGTCTCCCTTCCGTCACTGATGTTGGCCATCGCGGTGTGGGTGATGGTTGTCCCAGTCCTTCCAAAACTGCTCACGGGCGCAGAGGTCAGTGGTGAGCAACTCAGTCTCGGGCCGAGCCGAAATGCCCCGGAACTCGAGGTTGCAGAGGCTGTGGAGCGCGTGATCGAGCCGGGTGACGAGATCTACACCATGGATGTTCACGACTACTTTTTGAGCGGCGCGCGGCTCCCGACGAAGTTCTTCTTTCCCTCTCAGCATCTCAAGCCGGTCAACGCGGTGGTGATGAACAGCACGCCGTCGGCAGCAGTTCGTGAAATTCTAGGCAAGCATCCGCGAGCAATTGTCAAAAGGACGTCCGTGAGGTGGCCCTCATCCGTCGCGCACTTGGTCGACACCTATGTCCGTGACCAGTGCACGTTGTCCACAAAGGTGGGGGGGGCCGCCATCTATGTGTGCCCATCCTCAAGGGCAACGGCTTCCCAGCGCCACGGGGTGGGACAATGATCGGCCTTCGAACGTGACACTCGAACAAGTCCGTCGTGCTGCACGACCGTCTCGCTCGGGTCGCCGTGGGTGAAACAGGGCGGGGGGCCAACGTCACAGAACTGGGATCGCACTCGGTGGTCTACCTCGTCGGCACGGCGTTGCAGGGCCTCGGGGTGCTGCTCATCCTCCCCTTCGCCACCCGGCTGCTCGGGCTGGTGGAGTTCGGCAAGGTGGCCACGGGTCTGGTGGTGGTGCAGATGGTCGGCACCATTGCCGGCGCCGGGCTGCCGCAGGTGATTCTTCGTGAGCATCACCGCGGCGACGACGGGCCAAGGGTGTCTCGGGCCCTCGCCGGCGCCATGATCTCCCTCGCCCTGGGCCTCGGCGTCATCGGCGCCCTTGTCGGGCTGGTCCTGTCGAAGCTCGGCTGGGCCGACCTGGCCGAATGGCTGCCCATCGTCGTCGCCTCCGCGAGCCTGACCACCGTGGTGGCCGGGCAGACCCTGATGCGAGCCCGGCTGCGACCGGGAGGCTTCCTGGCCCTGGCCATCGCGGCCACCGTACTGGCCCAGCTCGCGGGACTGCTCGCCGCCCGCACCGCGCCCACGGCGCAGCGATACCTGCTGGCCTACGCCATGGTACTGGTCGTCGTGGCGCTCGGTGGGATTGCCCTCACACGGCCTCTGCCACCCACCAGAGAGCGAACGAGAGTACGGGCCGGAGCTCGTCTCGCAGCGCCGCTGCTGCCCCAGGCGGTCGCGATGCTCGGCCTGCTCATGGGTGACGTGCTGTTGACCCGTGCCCTGCTCGGGGAGGCGGCGGCCGGCAGCTACCAGGTAGCCCTCCAGCTCGGGAATGTGCCGTTCGTGCTCGCCGTCGCCTTCTTCAACGCGTGGGCCCCGCTCGTGCTCTCCCACCCGATCGAGCGGCGGTGGCAATGGACGGCCCGCACCGGCACGGCCCTGGCCACCGTGGTCGCGATCGGCGCCGTCGGCGTCGCGCTCGTGGGGCCCTGGCTGGTGGCGGTGATGACCCGGTCTGAGTTCGACACGGTCGCGATCGTGTCGGCCCTGGCGCTGATCGCGAGCGTGTCGGTGGCCTACATGATCTACCAGGGCAGCTCGCTGGCGGTTCTCGACGCGGAACGAACGGGTCGTCTCGCCTGGGCGTCGGCGGCGGCCCTGGCCGTGCTGGTGCTGATGGCCTGGTGGCTCGCCCCGGCCCACGGCATTGTCGGCATCGCCCTGGCCAAGGCCGTGGGCTACGTCGTGCTGACGGTGCTCACGGTCGCGTTCGCCCGTGCTCATTCGCCGTTGCGCTGGCCGCCGCGGCTCGTGGTCGTGTGGGTCGCTTCGGGCGCGCTGGCCGTGGGAGCCTCGCTGCTGCCGATCACCGGAGGCGGCGCGGTCGTGCGCCTCCTCACGGCAGCCGTGGTCGTCGCCGTCGCCCTCGTGCTCGCGCCACGGGTGCTGCGAGTGCTGCGTGGCTAGGATCGACGGGACCGCCTCAGGCACCTCGTCCACCGTGCGACCACCAGGAGAGCGACCGTGGTGACCCCCCTGCTGCATCTAGGACTCGGGTTCGACGACCTGCTCGTGCCGGCGCTGGTCGAGGCCGGGTTCGAGACGCGCGAGATGGTGCTCATCGCGCGCACCGACGCGAACCTGTCGTGGGTGCGCAAACATGCCCCCGGCGCCACCGTCGTCCGGCTGCCGTACGCCGCCGCCCGCAAGGCCAACGCGGTCAGCGGGCTCGCCCCCCACGCCGCCCTCAAGCGGGCCTGTGCAGGGGTCGGCCTCGATGTCGTCGACCTACTGGTGTCAGAGCGCGCCCTGCGCCGCAACCGGGTCGACACGGCGATGAACTTTCTCAACCTGGCGGCCGAGGAGATCGAGGCCGCCGTGGCCGGTCGCGGCCCGGTCTTCGCTCTCGTCGAGTTCACGGTGACCTCCGAGCTGCTCACTGCCGGTCTTGTCGCCCACCACGGCGGTCTCGCGACCTGGCCGCGGGGCCTGCGCCTGCCGGCTGACCGGTTCGGCCTGTTCGGGGCTCCGAAGGGCATCACCCACTGGCACCGGCAGGTCGATGACCCCTCGGCCGTCACGGCCGGTGAGGCCTTTCTCGAGGCGTACCGCGGTGCGCCGACCGGACGCCCTCCGGGCTACGAACACAACCTCAAGGTCGAGTCGGGTTCCGAGATTCTGCGGCTGGCCACCGACCGGGTGAAGGAGTTCGTGGCCGACCGGGGAGCCAACCTGCAGCTGCCGAAGCCCTCCGACTACGCGCGGCTGCCGTGGCTCAACCCGGCCAAGGCCCGGCTCAACCTCCGCGAGTACCGCGAGCGTCGCTGGGACCCGCTGCCGGAGCGCTACGTCTTCCTGCCTCTACACGTGCAGCCGGAGTCGAGCGCTGACGTGATGGGCCAGGAGTGGCGTGACCAGGCCTACACCGCAAGGGTGCTCGCCGACGCGCTCGCTCCGCTGGATATCGCGGTCGCCGTCAAGGAGCACGCGAACTTCATCTGGCGCCGCGACCCCGACTACTGGCCACCCTTCGACGCACACCCCAACATCGCCACGATCGACCCACACACCGACTCCCGCGAGCTCATGCAACAAGCCGTTTTCACGGTCACCGCGACGGGTACCGTCGGGCTCGAGGCCGGGCTGGCCGGCCTCCCGGTCGTCACCGGCGCGCGGATGCCGTGGAGCGGCCTGGCGAACGTCGCCCACCTCTCGGTGCCCGATGACCTCACCGCCTTTGTGGCCGACCGCGGCTGGGAGTCGCTGCGGGCGGACCGCTCCGCCATCGAGGAGTGGTTCGTGCACGACTACGTGCGCCACTCGTGGGAGGGAGTCGTCATCGACCCGCCCCGCGCCCCGCACGTGCTCGAACCGGCCAACATCGCCCGGGTGGGTGAGGCGCTGGCGGAAGCAGCAGCCTCCCTCGAACCGGACAGCGCGCGACGCTGAGCCACGGCGCCCGCCACCCGTCCTCTGGCGTGGGCGCAACCGCGATGCTCACCTCGCGTACGGCAGGATGGACAGGTGGATGTTGCCGTCGTGCTGCTCGCCGTCGCGGCGACCGTTCTCGCCGGGTCGTGGTTGGCCGGCCGTCTCGGGCTACCGGCCCCGCTCGTGCTCATCGTCATCGGTATCGCCGGCTCGTACCTGCCGTTCGTTCCCGAGGTCGCCCTGAGTCCCGAGCTCGTGCTCTACGGCATCCTGCCTCCCTTGCTCTACGCCGCCGCCATCTCGACCTCGCTCGTCGACTTCCGCACCAACCGTGGTGCCATCCTCAGCCTGTCGGTCGGTCTCGTGCTCTTCACCGCGCTCGGGGTCGGGCTCTTCCTCTGGATGCTGCTCGGCATCCCGTTCGCCGTGGCCTTCGCCCTCGGCGCGATCGTCGGGCCACCGGATGCCGTGGCGGCCACGGCGATCGGGCGCGCGATCGGGCTGCCGCGCCGGCTCACCACCATCCTTGAAGGGGAGTCACTGCTGAACGACGCGACGGCGCTGGTGTCGTTGCGCACCGCGCTCGCCGTGGCCGGACTGGCGGGGGCGGCCGCTTCCCATGTCACGCCCGGCAAGGTGGCTCTCGACTTCGGCTGGGCCCTGGTCGGCGGCGCGGCCATCGGCTACCTGCTCGCGCGGCTCGTCGAGGTCGTGCGCCGCAAGCTGAGCAGCGACCCGACCTTCGACACCGTGATCTCGTTCATGATCCCGTTCGCCGCGTACGTGCCGGCCGAGCAGGTCGGGTCGTCGGGGGTCATCGCGGTGGTCACCGCTGGCCTGGTGCTCGGCCATCGCTCGCCGCGTTACCAGCCCGGCGCGTCGCGGCTCAGTGAGCGTATCAACTGGAGCTCGATCCAGTTCCTGCTCGAGAACTCGGTGTTCCTGCTCATCGGCCTGCAGGTGTTCTACGTCGTCCACCGGGTTGCGGACTCGCGAATCGACGGGGCGACGATCGCGCTCGCCGCGGGAGGCACGCTCGTCGCCGTGCTGGTGCTCCGGCCGCTATGGGTCTTTCCCTACCGCTGGTTCATGACGACCGTGCTGCGCAAGGAGAGCAAGAAGCCGTGGACCTACCAGGCCGTCGTGTCGTGGGCCGGCATGCGCGGCGTGGTGACGCTCGCAGGAGCTCTGTTGCTGCCGGCCGAGACCCGCGAGCGCGACGTGCTCGTGCTCATCGCGGTGACCGTGACCGTCGGCACCCTGCTTATCCAGGGCACCACCTTGCCGTGGCTGGCGAGGCGTCTGGGTGTGCGCGGACCCGACGCCCGCGAGGACGCCCTGCAGGCGGCATCCATCATGCAGCTGGCGTCGCGGGCCGGGCTCGAACGGCTCGAGCAGCTGGCGCGCGACGAGGGGCTCGACGAGTCGACCGTCGAGCTACTGCGCACCCGCTCCGCCGACCGGGTCAACCAGATGTGGGAACGGCTCGGTCCGAACGAGGGTGGCAACGAGACCCCGAGCGACCAGTACCGGCGTGGCCGTCTCGAGATGCTCGACGCGGAGCGGGAGGTCGTGCTGAAGGTTCGAGACGAGGGCCGGGCCGAGCACGAGGTGCTTCGCGTCGTGCTGAACGCCCTCGACATCGAGGAGATGGTGCTCGAGCGCATCGAGTACGAGGCGAACCGGCTGGGGGAGGACGACCTGCTGCCCACCGAGACCGTCGAAGAGGAGTGTGAGCACCTGAGCGCCGCACCGGCCTTCGTACCACCCAACACGCCTGAAGGCTGCGAGGGCTGCCTTCGTGAGGGCCTGACCTGGGTGCACCTTCGGCTGTGCCTGACGTGTGGCCACGTCGGCTGCTGCGACTCCTCGGAAGGTCTGCACGCGCAGAAGCACTACGAGAAGACCCGCCACCCGGTGATGCGTTCGTTCGAGGCGGGGGAGGCCTGGCGCTGGTGCTACGTCGACGAGGTGCTCGGCTGACCGAGCCCCGAAGGCACGAGTTGGACGGGCCAGGCCCGGACGGACATGGGCTCAGTCGCACGAGGGCGCCGTGCAGAGAACCAAGACACCCGAGCCACCGAGCGTGTCCTGTCGTGGGCGCGTCTCTTGCTCTCTATGCTCACCCTGTGCTCGAACCAGACACTTTGCCGCGGCGTGCTCGCGATCTCGTGGTCAGAGTGCGAGGCCAAGTTGCCCGTTTCGGCATCATCGGCGCCTTGGCCTTCGTGATCGATGTCGGCCTGTACAACGTGCTGGTTTTCGGCATTGGGGGAGCCGGGCAGGGCGTCATGCGCGAGTGGCCAGTGGCTGCGTCTGTCATTGCCACGCTCACAGCCACCATCATGTCGTGGATCGGCAACCGGTACTGGACCTATCGACATCAGCGTCGGCAGCAACGTGGCCACGAATTTCTTTTGTACGCGGTCATCAACATCGGCGCGATAATGTTGGCCGCGTGCTTGATCCTGCTCTCACGCCGGATTCTGCACTTGGACTCGATAGCTTCAGATAACGTGGCGCGTCTCCTGGGCTACGCCGTGGCCACCGTCTTCCGCTTCATCATGTACCCCAAGTATGTCTTCGTGGGTGGGTTGTGAATGTTGCGGAAAGTGCTGCACACCCAAATTCACTCCGAGGGCGCCTGGACCCTTGTTCTAGCCGCTGCCTGCGCCTCCCTGTGCGCCCTCTCGGTGTTCATCTTCTCTCCTGGCTACATGAGCACCGACACGCTATTCCAACTGCGGCAGGCCCTGGGTTTGGTGCCCCTGAACGACTGGCACCCACCCGCGATGAGCCTCGCATGGAGACTTCTCATCAACGTGACCGGCTCAGTGGCAAGTATGGCCATCTTGCAGGTCGCAGCTCTCTGGGGATCGCTGTTCCTTATAGCATGGGTCATCTGGAAACGGTCCGCCAGTCGAACCTGGTCAATCTGCGTCGTGGCTGTTGGCACTCTGCCGTTTGTTCTGAACTTCGCCGGTGTTGTCTGGAAAGACGTCCACATGTGCTTCGCACTCTTGGGGGTGGTCGCCACGGTCTTGTGGGCCCGCGAGCGCAGTCCCGGGAGCACGGTCATCCGTTGGCTACTCTTCGCAGTTTGTGTGAGCCTGCTCGTGTACGCAACGCTGGTCCGCCGCAATGCAATCCTTGCTATTCCTCCTTTGTTTCTTGTTGTGGTCACCTCGCTGTGGGGGCCGCGGCCATCACGCCGTCAGTGGCTCTGTGCATCTGGGCTTTTCTTGGCTTCCCTCATCGTCACGTCAGTGGCCATCACCACAATCGCCAGGCCAGTGGACACCAAGCAGCTTTCGTCTATCGCGCTGGACGACGTCCTGCACGTCCTCACCGTGAGCGAGTTGCGGGGGTTGAACATCTCTGAGCCCGTTCGTGAGCACCTGGTCCAAGCTGCCAAGGAGTGCAAGAGGAAAAAAGTTGTGATGAATTCCTATTGGACCTGCTTCGGGCAGGGGAAGGACGGCGACTTTACCGCCATCGCGGGTGCCGACGAGGTGCTCGGGGCCTGGACGACACAGATGATTTCACATCCTTCAGAGTATCTCCAGTACCGGCTGGAAGTGTTTACCAAGTTCCTTTTCGAAAGCAGACAGTTCAGCCCGGTCGGAGTCGATCGAAATGAGCTGGGGCAATCGGCCAGTCACCCACGAATGGTAGCCACCCTCCAGGTGTATGTTAACGGCGCAGCCAGATCTACGCCGTGGTTCTTCGCGGGTTGGTTCTGGCTGGTGGCCAACTTGGCCCTTCTTTTCTGGCCCGGGCGTGGACCGTTCTGGTCGGTCATCAGGGCCATGTCGGCGAGCTCGGTGCTCTATTTTTTGACGTACTTTCCATTCGCTCCCGAAACCGACTTCCGCTACGTCTACTGGCCTGTGGTGGCGGGCTGCCTCGGCTTCGTACTGGCTGCAGGGTCCGCTCTGACCGCTCGACAACTTAGGCAAAGAGAGGGTTCATGACGCACTCGGTGGCTTGTGTCGTGCCGTGCTTCAACGAGGAGGCGGCAGTCGGGAGGGTTGTCGCTGATCTGCGTGCTGCCCTGCCCGACGCAACTATTTATGTTTATGACAACGGTTCGACGGACAGGACCGTGGAGGAGGCCCAGAAGGCTGGCGCCTTGGTTCGCCATGAACACCAACGTGGTAAGGGCAATGTTCTTCGACGCGCGTTCGCCGATGTGGACGCGGATGCGCTTGTCATCATCGACGGGGATGACACCTACGATGCCTCACGGGCGCGTGAGATGGTCGGTGCATTGTTCGAAGGCCCCTACGATCAGATTGTTGGCGTGCGGGTTCTGATGAGCGAAAACGCGTATCGTCCGGGACATGCGGTAGGAAACAAGGTCCTCACAGGTGCGGTTCGAAAGATTTTCGGAGCAGAAGTCACGGACATGCTGAGTGGCTTTCGAGTCTTCTCCCGAAGATTCGTCAAGTCGTTTCCTGCTCTGTCGCGAGAGTTCGAGACGGAGACGGAGATGACTGTGCATGCGCTCAACCTTCGCCTAGCGACGAAGGAGATGCCGGTGGGCTTCCAGGACCGTGCTTCAGACAGTGTGAGCAAGCTCCGAACGTATCGTGACGGTTGGCGTATTGCGAAGGTCATTCTCAATTTGGCGCGACGCGAGCGTCCAGCGTTGGTGCACAGTATTGCTGCCGGGCTGGTGGCTATCCTCGCCTTGACCCTGGCTGCTCCAGTCATCGCCGACTATGTCCGTGAGGGAATAGTTCCGAGGTTGCCGACGGCGGTACTGGCTGCAACGCTGATGACCGTAGCTGCCGTGATCTTGGCAGTTGGGTACATCCTGGAAGCTCTGAAGCACATGCGTCAGGAGCAATCTCGTGTTGCTTATCTGAGTCTGCAAGCACCCTGCAGACTCATGGTGTCGACCCCGACCGACAGCGCCCACACGGCAACTCCTTCAGCGAGACCGGTGTCTCCGGTGGCGCGCGACCGTCATGGCTTGGAGCTTCACAAGAAGATGTGAGCGAAGCCTGTCATGGCTGTTCTCGGAGGACCTGTGAGCATCTTGGCGCCTGGGGGCGCCCCGTGGCGCGCGGAGATTCGGGCGAGGTGGCGGTTGGGCAGAGAGCCCCTCTGAGTGGCATGCGGCCCGTGCGACCGGGGATGGCCAGGGGGCACTTCGTGCCTTTCGAAATGCCCCCTCATCGGTGTTCTCGAGGGGTCGGCGAGATGTCAGATCCTGGCGGCGGCGAAGCCCTTCTCGAGGTCGGCAATGATGTCGTCGACATGCTCGATGCCCACCGAGAGCCGCACCAGACCCGGCGTCACGCCGGCGGCGAGCCGGTCGGCATCCGGGCCCTGCGAGTGCGTGGTCGACGCGGGGTGGATCACGAGTGAGCGCACGTCGCCGATGTTGGCCACGTGGCTGTGGAGAGTGAGCCCCTCAACGAACTTCTTGCCTGCTTCAAGACCGCCCACGATCTCGAAGGAGAGCACTGCTCCGGCGCCTTGCGGCACGTACTTCTGCGCCAGGTCGTAGTTCGGGTCGCCCGGTAGTGACGCCCAGACGACGCGCTCGACCTGATCGTGCCCCTGCAGGAACGCGGCGACTGCGTGCGCGTTCTGGAGGTGGCGCTCCACACGCAGAGAGAGCGTCTCAATACCTTGGCCGATGAGAAAGGCGTTGAAGGGCGAGATGGCCGGGCCGAGGTCGCGCAACAGCTGAACCCGAGCCTTGAGGACGAACGACAGGTTCACACCGAACGCGCCGTCCTTGCCGAGGTCTCGCGCGTAGACCAGCCCGTGGTAGCTCGGGTCGGGCTCGTTGAACCCGGGGAAGCGCTCAGGGTCGGCTCCGAAGTCGAAGTGGCCCGAGTCGACGATCACCCCGGCGATCGAGTTGCCGTGGCCGCCGAGGTACTTCGTCGCCGCGTGCACGACGATGTCGGCGCCGTGCTCGAACGGGCGCAGCAGGTACGGCGTCGCGATCGTGTTGTCGACGATGAGGGGGACGCCGACCTCGTGAGCCGCCACCGCCACCGCCTCGATGTCGAGCACGTCCGACTTCGGGTTGGCGATGGTCTCACCGAAGAACAGCTTGGTGTTCGGGCGGGCGGCAGCCCGCCACGACTCCGCATCCGCCGCGTTCTCGACGAAACTCACCTCGATGCCGAGCTTGGGCAGGGTGTTCTGGAAGAGGTTGTACGTACCGCCGTAGAGAGCCGGGCTCGCCACGACGTGGTCGCCGGCCTGCGCGATGTTGATGATGGCCAGGAAGGTGGCCGACATGCCCGAGCTGACGAGCAGCGCCCCGACCCCACCCTCGAGCGACGCGATGCGCTTCTCGACGGCGTCCTGGGTCGGGTTCATGATGCGGGTGTAGATGTTGCCCAGCTCCGAGAGCGCGAAGAGGTTCTTCGCGTGGTCGGTGTCGTTGAAGACGAACGACGTCGTCTGGTAGATGGGCAGCGCCCGGGCCCCGGTCGCGGAGTCGGCCTGCTCCTGTCCGGCGTGAACCTGGCGCGTCTCGAAGGACCAGGTGGGGGAGTCGCTCATGGTGTGTTCCTCGTCTGCTTCGTCGGCGTTGTCGGGCACCGAGCGAACCCGGCCCACCGACTACTCGCCGGTGCGCGAGATCACTCTCCGCGCTTGCCCGTCGACGGCGCCAACGGGCCAGGTCTTCACCCGGGGCACCCCACCGCGGCCTCTGGGTTGCCGGCCAGCGAGCCGGGGCTTGTCGCTGACGCTCATGACCTGGTCCCCAGACTAGATCGAGCCGTCCACGCAGGGGGAACCAGTGTCCTCATGCTGGACGCGGGCGGAAGGGAACGCGGAATGCCCTCAACGAGCCCGCTCTGTTGGTGATCGCCGGGAGCGGCGTCGTGGCGGGGATCACTAGGACGTCCTACTAATCGCTACCAGCGAGTAGAGTCGGTGCGTGAGCACGAAACGCGACTTCGACCTGTTCCGGATCAACGAGGACCACGAGGCCCTGCGCGAAGCGGTCCGGGCCGTCTCCGAAGACAAGATCGCCCCGTACGCGGCCGCCGTCGACGAGGAGGCCCGCTACCCGCAGGAGGGGCACGACGCGCTGGTGGCCGCTGACTTCTTCGCCCCTCACGTGCCGGAGGAGTACGAGGGCGTCGGGGCCGACGCCCTCGCGACCTGCATCGTCATCGAGGAGGTGGCCCGGGTCTGCGCGAGCAGCTCGCTGATCCCGGCGGTCAACAAGCTCGGGTCGATGCCGCTGATCCTGGCCGGGTCAGAGCAGCTCAAGGCCAAGTACCTGCCGCCGCTCGCCCGCGGCGAGTCGACCTTCTCCTACGGCCTGTCCGAGCGCGAAGCAGGTTCCGACACGGCGGCGATGAAGTGCCGCGCCCGCCGCCACGGCGACGACTGGGTGCTGAGCGGCCAGAAGTCGTGGATCACCAACGCGGGTGTCTCGGAGTACTACACCGTGCTCGCAGTGACCGACCCTGACGGGCATCGGGGCAGCAACGTCAGCGCCTTCGTCGTCGAGAAGAGCGACGCGGGCTTCACCTTCGGTGAGAAGGAGCGCAAGCTCGGCATCAAGGGCTCGCCGACCCGGGAGCTGATCTTCGAGAACGTGCCGATCCCGGGCGACCGCCTTGTCGGCGGCGAGGGTGACGGTCTCAAGATCGCCCTGCGCACGCTCGACCACACGCGGGTGACCATCGGCGCACAGGCGGTCGGCATCGCCCAGGGGGCCCTTGACCAGGCACTCGCGTACGTGAAGGAGCGCAAGCAGTTCGGGTCGGCCGTCGCCGACTTCCAGGGCATCCAGTTCATGCTCGCCGACATGGCCATGGAGCTCGAGGCCGCCCGGCAGCTGGTGTACGTCGCGGCCGCGAAGTCGGAGCGCGGCGACAAGGACCTGACCTTCTTCGGCGCCGCCGCGAAGTGCTACGCCTCCGACGTGGCGATGAAGATCACGACGGATGCCGTGCAGCTGCTGGGGGGCGCCGGATACACCCGCGACTTCCCGCTCGAGCGGATGATGCGTGACGCGAAGATCACCCAGATCTACGAGGGAACCAACCAGGTGCAACGCATCGTCATGGCCCGCCAGCTGCTGAAGCGTTCCTGAAGCGTCTCGGGCCGACCCATCTGCTGACGCTTCTCCCGGGGTCAGCGGCGCGCCGGGTTGGGCAGGCCGTGGCTCATCCACTCGCGGTAGGTGATGGGACTGGAGAAGACGTTCACAGCTGGGGTGCCGTAGTCGTCAACCTCGTAGATGCCGTCAGAACCGAGAGAACGTGACGAAACCGCGGTCGTCCTCTTGAACGGGGCGCAAGCCGCTCGCCTTCACTGGTTGAACGTGAGCTTGTGCAGCGACTTGTCCTCACCCTGGAGGATCAGTTCCGAGCGGCTCGCGTACTTGGTGACGTCGGAGGCCTCGATCCAGCCGGCGTTCGTGGCCTTCTTTGAGCCCATCCGTCGCCACTGCGACGCGCTGAGATGATCCCACTCCCAGTCGCCCTTGAAGAATGTCACGGCGTAGAGGGTGGGTGACCAGGAGTACTTCACGACCGACGAACTGGCCCGCACCGGGGTGGGCCGCCTGGCCCCGACCCAGTCCTCGTAGCTCATCTGGTAGTGGTAGCCGGTCGCCCCATAGTGGTAGTACCAAAGATCGTGTTGGCGTACAAGACGCTGAAGTAGCCGTCTCTCGTGATCTCGGCCTGAGCCACGCTCGACGCGGTCACGATGACCAGGCCCGAGATGACCACGGCGGGTACGGCCCTCAGAACCATCCGACGCCTCACCAATTCTCCCTGATGGAGCGAATAAGAATGGGCCGCCCAGCCGACGGGCCGATGCTGGACCAGTGGCACTGCAGCCGTCCACCGTATGGCAAAATTCGCACTAAATGAACCTGATGAACTATTTGCACAGATTTAGGAAAATGATGGTTTGACAACAACCTGAGGCGGCCTTCGTTGCAGGTCGGCGCCGCCAGCGCGGAGAGTTCTGCGCGTCGCCTCGGCCTGAGCCGTTAAAGTGTGCTCTGCAAACCCACCCTGTGGGTCTTCATACCCGAGAGGGACATCGCGTGCAGGTCAGGCCATCGGTCAGCGTCATCATGCCGTTGCTCAACGAGGAGCGGCATCTGCGTGAGGCGGTGGGGATGATCCTGTCGCAGGACTACCAGGGGCCTCTCGAGGTCGTGCTCGCGCTCGGCCCGTCGCGAGATCGCACCGACGAGGTAGCGCGTAGCATCGCGGCCGACGACGAGCGGGTGCGGCTCGTCGCCAACCCGAGCGGGCGCACGCCTGACGGGCTCAACGCGGCGATCGGCGGCGCTACGGGCGAGGTGATCGTGCGCGTCGACGGTCACGCCGAGATCCCCGGCGACTACATCCGCACCGCCGTCGACGAGCTGACACGGGTGGGGGCCGACAACGTCGGCGGCATCATGGATGCGCGCGGCACCACCGACTTCGAGCGCGCCGTGGCGTGCGCGATGCGCAGCCCCCTCGGCGTCGGCAGCTCCCGCTTCCACACCGGCGGTCAGGCCGGTGAGTCCGACACCGTCTACCTCGGCGTCTTCCGGCGCGCCGCCCTCGAGCGGGTCGGTGGCTACGACCCGCACTTCGCCCGCGCGCAGGACTGGGAGATGAACCACCGCATCAGGCAGACCGGCGGGCTGGTCTGGTTCACCCCTGAGCTCAAGGTCACCTACCGGCCACGCGGCTCCTTCGAGTCGCTCGCCAAGCAGTACTTCCACTACGGCCGGTGGCGCCGGGTCGTCTCGCGCCACCACGAGGGAACCATCAACCCCCGCTACCTGGCCCCGCCCACGATGGCCGTGCTGACGACCGCGGGGCTGGTCGCGGGCTTCTTCTGGAAGCCGGCCTGGGTCGTGCCTGCGGGCTACCTCGCCGCTGTGACGGCCGGTGGCCTCGCCATCAGCGCCGGCGAACAGCCCAAGAGCCGGATGCTGACACCGGCCGTGCTGGCCACCATGCACTGGGCGTGGGGCGTCGGGTTTCTCACGAGCCCGAAGAACCTTGCCCACTGACGCTGTCGCAACGCGCGCCGTCACCGAGCCAGCCGACACGAGAGAGAGCACATGGTGAAGCAAGCCAAGCCGGCCCTGGCTCGGCTGGGCCGGCTGACACACCTGGTCAGGCCGAAAGCGGTGAACCGCCTGCTGAAGAAGTCGTTGGTCACTCCGCGTCTCGAGTACCGCGCGTGGGTGCGCTCTCTACCGATCGACCCCGACCTCGTCCTGTACGAGTCGTTCGCCGGCAACGGCATGCTGTGCAACCCGGAGGCGATCTTCCGAGCGCTGAGGGCCGACCCTGAGATGCAGCGTCTGACGCACGTGTGGGTGCTCAATGACGTGCGTGCCCACCGCGACACGGTGCGTGCCTTCAAGGGTGATGGCCGGGTGCGCTTCGTCAGGCGCCGCTCGCCCGCGTACTACCGGGCGGTCGCGACGGCGGGGGTGCTCATCAACAACGCCACCTTCCCGCCCGACGTCGCCAAGCGACCCGGGCAGGTCTACCTCAACACCTGGCACGGCACCCCCCTCAAGGTGATGGGCTATCACGAACCGCAGGGGGCCTACGGTGCGGCCAACACGGTCCGCAACTTCCTGATGGCCGACTTCCTGCTCTCGACCAGCGCGTACATGTCCGAGGTGATGTACGAAGGCGCCTACCGGCTCGGCAACATCGCCGTGGGTGAGCTCGTCGAGACCGGCTACCCCCGCACCGACCACCAGTTCGTCTCCGACGAGGAGCAGCGTGCCGTTCGCCGCCGGCTGCGGTCACAGGGCGTCACGATCGGTTTGGACGAGACGATGGTGCTCTACGCGCCCACGTGGAAGGGCACCTCCTTCCACCGCCCTGTCGATGATGCCGACAAGCTCGCTGAGCGCGTGGTCGCCCTCGAGGCGCTGCTGCCCGCGGGTCACCGCGTGCTCGTCAAGGCCCACCAGCAGGTGTTCGACCTCGCCTCCGGCAACCCCCACCTGACCGGACGGCTGGTGCCCAACGGCAACCCGACCAACGAGGTGCTCGCCACCACCGACGTTCTCGTCACCGACTACTCGAGCATCTTCTTCGACTTCCTCTCGACCGGTCGGCCGATCCTCTTCCACACCCCGGACCGTGACGACTACGACCTCTACCGCGGTCGGTATCTCACCGACGACGAGCTGCCCGGCCCGAGCTCGACGAGCGTGGAGGAGCTGGCGGCTCAGGTGGCCGCGATCGGAGCCGGAGGAGGAGACGACCCGGTCGTCACGCACGGTGAGCGGTACGCGAGCGCTCGGGTGCGCTTTGCGCCCAACGACGATGGTGGCGCGAGTCGGCGGGTCATCGACCTTGTATTCCGCGGTCGAAGATCGGGTTCCGGGGTTCGACCGACCGCCAAGGACGGTCGCCAGACTCTGCTGGTGTACCTCGGAGGCATGATGTCGAACGGGATCACCTCATCGGCACTCAACCTCATCAGCAGCCTCGACCACAGTCGCTACGACGTGTCGGTGCTGGTCTCGCACAGTCGGAGTGGTGCGCGGCGTCGCAACCTCGCCGCCATCGACCCCCGAGCCCGACAGATCCACCGCATCGGTGGATGGATGCCCTCCAAACGAGACTGGGTTCAAAAGCGTCGTCTGCTCGAGGGGCGACTCGACGCCCTCAGCCTCGATGAATGTCGCAGGCTCGACCGGTCGCTCGGCGGGGAGTGGCGTCGGGTGGCGGGACCGACCCGTTTCGACGTCGTCGTCGACTTCAGCGGGTACTCACCCCTCTGGACCTACCTGCTGTCGGTGGCGCCGGCGGGTCGTCGGGCCGTCTTCCAGCACAATGACCTGGCCGCCGACCAACGCCGTGAGGTGGGCGGGCACCGCCCCCACGAGAAGAACCTCGCCGGGGTGTTCTCGGCCTACCCGCGCTACGACCGACTGGTCTCGGTGTCTGAGTCGTTGCGCGATATCAACGAGCGCAAGCTCGGTCATCTCACGGAGCACTCGCGCTTCACCTTCGCCCGCAACGCCATCGACCACCATCGGATCCGAGCGGCAGCATTCGAGCCTTTCCGTGCCGAGGAGCCGCTGGGTGGCGATGACGTCTTCAGCTTCGTGAGCGTGGGACGACTGTCACCCGAGAAGAACCACGCGCGGATGATCTCGGCCTTTGCCGAGGTGCATCGCGCTCACCCGGACACTCGGCTGGCGATCATCGGGAACGGCCCCCTGGCGTCGGACCTTGAACAACAGGTTGCTGCCCTGGGGCTCACTGAGGCGGTGCATCTGCTCGGCAGTCGCGACAACCCGTGGTCGCTCATGGCGCGGTGCGACTGCTTCGTGTTGTCGAGTGACTACGAAGGGCAGCCCATGGTGATCCTCGAGGCCCTGGTGCTGGGTCTGCCCGTTGTGACCACGGCCTTCGACTCGGTGGCATCGGCGCTGCCGCAGGGTGTCGGTCAGGTGGTCGACCGGTCGGTCGAGGGGCTCGTCAGCGGGATGGGCGACGCCCTCGCCCACGTGGTGCCCGCCGGCACGTTCGACCCCGTGGCCTACAACGAGGAGGTCCTGGGTGAGTTCGAGCGTGCCGTCGGGCTGGTGAGCGACCCAAACCCGGCTACGCCCGCGAGTTCGCAGTGACCAGCAGGGATAGGCAACCCTGGAGGCACCGGGCCCTCAGGACCGGCGGCCGGGCCACTCAGCTCATCCGCCGTGCGAGCCGCCGAGCGGTTGGCCGGACAGAGCGTAGAGTCGTGCGCTTCGTCACGAATGACACCACACGTTGGGACCGACTGTGAGGCTACCCCCTGACGGCTCCGTCTGGCTGAACCATTCGACCGTGTCAGCGCCCCCCCGCCCGCCCTCTGCTGTCGCCCGTGCGGCGCTGGAGACGCGGATGCCGCTGGGCAACGTGGCCCCGAGAGTCGCTGTCGGGGCGTGCCGTGATCACCAGTCGGGGGGGTGGCATGTCTGAGACCGCCACCGTTCCAGACGCGGTACCGACTCAGCCTGCCCCCGTCAGGGAAAGGCCGTCGGCGCCCAGCCGTTGGGAGCTTGTTCTGGCGGCCCTGGGTGCCATCGCGGTGACGAGCGGCTACGTCGGCCTGGCCGCGTGGCACGGGGCACTGGGTGCGGCGAGGAACGACGACTGGGCGTACTACCGATTGGCGTTCGACTTCGCCACGACCGGGCGGTTGTCCTTCGACCCCTACACGAGCACCATGCTCGTAGGACAGGTGGCGATGGCGCGTCCGGTGGCGGCGGTGTTCGGTCATGAGATCGTGCCCTTGCAGATCGCCGTGGCCGCGCTCTCCGCCGTGACCCTGTGGATGACCTACCGCGTGCTGCGTGACCTCCTGCAGCCCTTCTGGGCGTTGTTCTGCGTCGCCTGTCTGGCGGCCGGGCCGATCTGGGGCAACGTCAGCGTCTCCTTCATGTCAGACGTGCCAGCGATGGCGTTGCAGGTGCTGGCTCTCACCGCGGCCGTCCGGGCGTTTCGAGGCCCTGCGATCCGCTGGGGCTGGCTGGTCGGCTCGCTCGTGTTCTGCTTCCTCGCCTTCACGGTGCGCGAGTACTCAGCGGCCGCGGCCGGCGCCATCCTGCTCACCCTCCTCGTTCGCGTTCGGCGCTCGGTCCGGCTCGTCCTGGTGGCGTTCGGCGCCGGTGCCCTCTGGACAGCCGCGGTCGCCGCACTTTTCCTGTGGCGGGCGACGCTGGTGGCAGGAGACCGAGCGCTGGCCGCGGCCCCGTCGACGAACCTGCGGATGGCCGACGTCGTTGTCGGGCTCGTCACGACGATGGGGTTCTTGCTGTTCCCCGTGATCGTGGCGGTGGTCGGCCGGGGCCTGCTCCGCACTTTGCTCCGCTGGTGTCCGCTGCTGGCGGTGCTCGTGGCCGGGTTCACCTGGGCCGCGCTGCAGAACGTCTCACTGCTGACCGGCAACTACCTGCGACTCGGCGGCTCCTACTCCGGCACCCTGACCGGTTCCGCGCCCCGGGTCTTCAGCCAAGAGGTCTGGTGGGTCCTCGTCGCCATAGCGAACGTCTCGACGGCCGTGCTGCTCACCCTCCTCGTCGTCCGCGTGGTGTCAGCACTGCGTCGACGGGCGACTCCTTCCGATGCCGAACCTTGCGAGGGTGCCGGGGCTGCTGCGGGGGACACTCCTGCTGCTCTGCTCCTGTTCTTCTACTTCGGCCTGGTCACCGTGCTGCTGACGATCGGCGTCTGCATCGTCACGGGTGGACGCCCGTTCGACCGATATCTTCTCCCGGCGGTTCCCTTCCTGGCCGCAGCCGCCGTCTACACCGCACGACGGTTCATGCACTTCTCCGCACGCCCGGCCCTGGCTGTGGTCGCGGTGCTCGCCATGGGAGGGGTCGGTCTGGCCCAGGTCGACGCGTCGGCCACCTTCGACGGCGCGAAGTGGCGGTTGGGCCAGCAGGTCAGCGGGCGCGGTTACGAGCCTGCGACCATCGACGCCGGCTACGAGTGGTTCGGCTTCCACCAGCCGGGCCGGGTGATCTATCGCCCGGTACGGTCGGACTACCCGTTCTGGGTCACCGACCTGTTCCGCGACTCCCACCTGTGCGCCTCCGGGCGCTTCGCTTTCCGCCCAGTGCGGTCGACGCCCTACGCCGGCGAGATCGCGCGCGTCACCCAGTGGGGCCTGCTCGGGGTCAGGTACACCCTCTACGCCCGAACGGCCGACCGAGGCTGCAATCGTTGAGCTCAAGCTCCTGGGCGTGACGATCGCAACCGCTCGGCCGGGTTGCTGGCCGGATGCTGCGAGGGAAGGGCCTCAGCGCACGGTGCGAGCGATGAGATCCTCCCACTGGTCCATGACGTGCGCGGTCGAGAAGCGGCTGGCGGCTCGACGCGCCATGACGGCGTACTGCTGGCGCTCGTCATCGTCTGACATCAGCCTCGCCATGGCGTTCGCGAGCCCCGCGACCCGACCGACCGGCACCACCAGACCGTTGACACCGTCAGTCACGATCTCGCGAACGCCCGGCGAGCTGTCGTAGGTCACCGCCGGAACCCCGCACGACATCGACTCCGCGAGCACCATCGGGAGCCCCTCCATCTTTGAACACAGCACCGACAGCTTGGAGCGGAGCAGCAGGGCTTCGACGTCGTCGGTGATGCCCATCAGCGTGGCCGAGTCGGCGATTCCAAGCTCGTCGATGGTCCGCGCCAGGAAACCTCGTTCGCTCCCGTCGCCGTAGAGCTCGAGCCGCCAGTCGGGGAAGCGTGCTGCCACCGCAGACCAGGCCCGGAGTGCATGGTCGAGCTGCTTGTTCTGGTCGTAACGCGCGACCACGACCACGAGGTTCTCCCTGGGGCCCTCCACGTGTTCGGGTTCCATCGACAGGGGGTTGGGCAGGTGGCCGGTGTTGTTGAAGTTGAGCTCACGGAACGCCCGTGCGTCGGTCTCCGTCAGCAGGAGGAACTTGTCGATCTGCCGGTAGACCCGTGAAAGGCGGTCGTAGTCGCGAGTTGACCGTGCCATCGCGTACGACGAGTGGTACTGCCCGATGATTCGAGTACCGGCGTTGAGCTGCCTCTCGATGTCGAGCGTGGCGAGGTGCTCCATCACGAACAGCTGCGTGCAGATGAACAGCCCGTGACGGTACTCCTCAATCAGGTGTCCCAGGTTGCGCACCGCCTCGGCGCGCATGTCCGCCCGGACGTCGTTCGGCCACGGGGTCGCGCCCTCGGGGCGTTCGGGTCGGTCAGAGACGAACCCGACCGAGAAGCGGGGGTCTGCGAGGCTGAGGTTGTGCTCGGCCGCCGGTCGGATCCCGCGCAGCGCGACGTCGTAACCCCGGTCGGCGAGACCCCCGGCCAGTACGTTGGCGACCCGCTCGGCGCCGCCGAGCCCGTCGATGTGGTTGGCCATGACAAGGACGGGCAGCGTATTCACGAGCTGGCTCCGCCGTCATCGCCGAACAGGGCCAGGGCGGCACGTTCCGAGGCGTTGCCATCCTCTCGGCCGCAGTAGCGGGCCAGGAACTCGTCGTAGACCGGCCCGAAGGCCTCGAGATCGCCGTCAGCCGTCTTCAGGGCGGAGACCAGCTGCTCGGTGTCTTCGGCGAACCGCCCTGGAGCCGCTTGCCGCAGGTCGAAGTAGGTGCCCCGGGTCGCGAGGTAGTCGTCGTAGTCGTAGGTGTAGAAGACCATCGGCTTTCGCAGCAGGGCGAAGTCGAACATCACTGAGGAGTAGTCGGTGATCAGCACGTCGGCAGCCAGGTAGAGCAGGTTGACGTCGTCGATCGCCGAGACGTTGATGGCTCGGTACCGGGTGGCCGGAGGTACCTTGACCCGGTTGAGGTAGTGCGGTCGCAGGAGCAGGTAGGCATCTGCCCCGATTGCGTCGAGAACGGCTTTCACGTCGAACGGCACGTCGACGGGCCGCTTACGATTCTGCCGGTTCTCTCGAAAGGTTGGAGCGTAGAGCACGACGCGCGCGTCGGCGGGAAGGTCGAGCAGGGCGCGGGCCTCCACTCTGGTCACCGTGCCGTTGACGAGAACGTCGTTGCGAGGCGTGCCGTAGCGAACCAGATCGCCCGTGAAGGAGAAGGCGTCGACCATGGTCTTCTCGAAGTAGTCGTTGGGCACCACCAGGTGGTCCCACGCCCCGAAGCCGCGGTCGGGTCGTTGCGGCTTGAGGTCGTGGCCGTCGACGTGTCGACCCATCTTCTTCAGGGGGATGCCGTGCCAGGTCTGCAGGTAGCGCTGTCCGGGTCGCTTGCGGACGTAGCCGGGCCAGGTCTGGTTGTCCACGAGGTACGTCGCACGAGCCAGGGCGCGGACGTAGCCGATGGTGCCACGCTGAACGACCTCGACATCGGGCGAGGGTGGGGTGGCGCCCGTCGGCAGAACCCAGACGCTCTTGAGACCGGGTCGCAGCTGGCGCATCGACTCGTAGACGTACTTGGGGCTGTCGCCGTAGATCGTCCCCATGTTGGCCTCGAAGACCGCCAGCTGCGGGTCGAGGGGAAGCTGGCGTAGTGCCCGGTACAACCTCGTCGTCCTGAAGTGGTGGCGTCGGGCTCTGGCTGCCTTCGAGCCCTGGTCCCAGCGGGCGAGCACCCGACGGTCGATCGCGCTGATGGCGCGGCGACCGAAGGTGGTCGTGGGCACCACCAGGACCTGGGCGATGCCCCTCGCGTCCGGACCGATCCGGCCCGGACTGCCGTGCACGAGCTTGGACGGCAGGTGCATCGGCAGGTCGGCAGCGGCGACGCCCTGCGGCCATACCAGCGAGGTGCTGACCGAGCGCTTCCCCAGCTGGATCTCGACCCGTAGCTCCCACTCGGCGTCCATGACGAAGCGGAACAGCTCGGACCGGGGGGTGATCACGCTGTGCCAGACGAGGCTCTCATCGATGTGGCTCTCGACCTCGATGGGGAGGCGCACCAGGCCGGTCCTGCCGCGCCGTCTGGCCACGAGGGAGAGGCGCCAGTCGGAGCGGCCTCGCAGCTTGTGCAGCGTGTCGGTGGTGCGCACCGTGACCCGCAGACCGCGGCGGTCCCGCGTGGCCTGCGTGACCTCGGACAGCAGATGGTAGGTGCCGAACGGGGCGGTCAGCAGGGCCAGGCCGTCGACATCGAGGAAGCGGTTCTCGCGGGCGCCAGCCGGGTAGGCGGCGTCGAAACCTTCCGGATGCTGCGGGCTGGTGAGGTAGGTGCGACCCTCATGGATCGCGAACTCAGAGCCGAGCATGTTGTGGCGATCGAGCAGCATCACCTGGCGCAGCCCCACGATGTCGTGTCGCAGCGCCATGCCGTAGGCCGCGCGAAGAATGGTGGGTAGCTCGTCGAAGCGCTCGGTCGGGATGGACCGGAGGTACTCCTCCGCCTCGGCCAGCACCGCGCGGGTGACTCCCGGATCACCGGCGATGGAATCCTCGAGGTAGAGCCGCATGTCGTGCTGGAGGAACTTGAGGTCCTTGGTGCGGCGAAGCTCAGTGGCCCGGTGGGCATCCAGGTACTTGTCGATGCGGCCGTGGACGGCGAGCCGGGAGTGGAAGTTCGAGATGAGGCTGCGCTGGTTCGAGATCGAGCTGGTGTGCTTGCCCTGCGGGAAGATCCGCCAGATGTAGACGGTCTCGGGGATGATGGCGATGCGCCCGGCGCGGTGGTACGCGGTGATCGTGAAGAGCTGGTCCTCGTAGTGGACGTCCTCGGGGAAGCGGAGGTCATGGGCCTCGATGAACTCGCGGCGATAGAGCTTGTTGACCGACAGGGTCTCCTCGATGAGCTCAGGCCAGTCGTCGATGCCTTCCAGAACGCGGCGCTCCTGGAAGAAGGCCGGGTACCAGCGGGTCTGCCGCTTGGTGTCCATGTACTCGCGGCGAACCAGACCCATCGAGAAGTCGGCGTCGGCGTCTTCACGGGCCTCGAGGAGGTTCTTGCACGCATGCCGCTCGAGCCGGTCGTCGCTGTCGAGGAACATCAGGTTCTTCCCGCGTGCCGCCGCGATGCCGGCGTTGCGGGGAGCGCCGCAACCCCCCGAGTTGTGGGGGAGGCGCAGGTACCGGACCCGTGGGTCTTCTTCGCACAGGCGACGGGCGACCCCAGGGGTGGCGTCGATGGAACAGTCGTCGGCGATGACGACCTCGAGACTGCGAAGGGTCTGGCGCAGCACCGACCGAACCGCCGTGGCCAGCCGCTTCTCGTCGTTGTAGACGATGACCACCACGGTGACGTCGGGGGTGCGTTGCGTGTCGGGTGGCATGGGGGTCGGTCACCTCATTCGACGCACAGGGGTGGGAACGGACAGACACTATCGGTTTCCTGAAAGTCAGGTTCGACAGCCCTGTGCTGGAGGTCGAGCCGACCGGCGCGTCCTACACTGTCGCTCGGCGTGGATGACCTGCGCCCTCGAGCCGAGTGACGGCTGCAGCGCGAACAGAGGTGGGCCCGGAGGATGATCCTGTTACCGCAGGTGCGTGGCGTCATGGCCAGACGTGAGGTGCTCGCAACCCTGGTGCGGCGTGACCTCACGGTCAGATACGCAGGTAGCCCGATCGGCTACCTCTGGACCATCATCGACCCGTTGGCGATGTCGCTGATCTACTTCGCCGTCTTCGGCCTGATCTTCAAGCAACGAGGCGCTGGGTACCAGCCGTACGTGCTGTTCATCATCGTCGGGGTACTGGTTTGGCAGTGGTTCTCCCAATGCGTCAACGAGACGGCTCGAGCCCTGCAGGCCGAGGCCCGGCTCGTGCGATCGAACAACCTGCCCCGCGAGCTGTGGGTGGTACGCGTCGTCATTGCCAAGGGAATCGAGTTCATCTTCTCGCTGCCGGTGCTCGCTGCCTTCACCATCTTTTTCGTCCTCAAGGGTGAGGCGCAGCTGCATTACCGGCTGCTACTGCTGCCGATCGCCGTCGTCATCCAGTTCCTGCTCAGTGTGGGGATCGGCCTCATACTCGCCCCCGTCACGGTGCTCTTCAACGACACCGCACGGATCGTGCGGATCGCGCTGAGGGTCGGCTTCTACGCCACCCCGATCATCTACGGCAGCCACGCGCTGCCGGCCACGGCCCGCGACGTGCTCATGTTCAACCCGATGACCGGCATCCTCGAGATGTATCGCTGCGGCTTCTTTCCCGCCGAGCTCAACTGGCCCGCGGTCATCGTCTCCGTGGTCATCACCCTCGTGACCCTCGTGGTGGGAACCCGGCTGTTCCAGAAGCTCGAACCTGCCGTGCTGAAAGAGATCTGATGAAGACGGTGATTGAGGCACGGGGCGTCGGGGTCGAGTTCTACCGCAGCCGGCGGCGCAAGATGTCGTTGCGCGAGATCGTGTTCAAGGGCAAGAACACCGCTCCAATCGAGACGTTCTGGGCGCTGCGCGACGTCTCGTTCACCGTGCGGCAGGGCGAAGCGGTCGGGCTCGTCGGCGGCAACGGCGGAGGAAAGAGCACGCTGCTGAAGATGATCGCGGGGGTGCTCATCCCTGACGAGGGGAAGGTGGCCGTCCGCGGCGGAGTGGCCCCCCTCATCGAGCTCACGGGAGGCTTCCTCGGCGAGCTGACCGGCCGCGAGAACATCTACCTCGCAGCCGGCCTCTACGGGATGAACAAGGAGCAGATCGACGCGCGCTACGACGAGATCGTCGACTTCGCGGGCCCGCAGGTCAGTGCAGGGATGGACATGCCCTACCGGCACTACAGCTCGGGTATGCAGGTGCGGCTGGCTTTCGGGCTCATCACCACTCTCGACCAGCCGATCGTGCTGGTCGACGAGGTGCTGGCCGTGGGAGACCGGGCTTTCCGTGAGAAGTGCTACGAGCGCATGGAGAGCATGCTCTCGGGCGGCAAGACGCTCTTTCTCGTGTCGCACAGCGAACCCGATCTGCTGCGCTTCGCCGATCGCGGGCTCTACCTGCGCGACGGCCGGCTGGTCGACGACGGACCCGTGGCCGAGGTGATTGAGCGCTACAACGCCGACTCGGACGCCTCGAAGTGAGCCTCGAGGAGGCCCCCCTCGTCGGCAGTGTCTCGGCGCGAGCCCTGCGCGGACCGACGCGGGAGATGGACGTACTCGCCCTGGGGCCAGGCGACGCGGAGGAGGTGGCCGCCGCCTTGGCGCCCTTCGGGGCTCGCCTACTCGAGCGCCTCGCCCCGGCCGACTCGCCGCCGCCCCGGTCGTCGCTCTCCCGGCCTTCTCCGACGCCGGCGGTCGAGCCCACCGAGCAGCCCACCGAGCAGCCCACCGTGGAGCAGTGGCCGCAGCTGTGGCTCGCGGCCGATGCGGCCGAGCTGCACGACGACCGACCCCTCGTGCTGGTGGCAGCGAATCTGCGGGTCAGCCCGGTGGCACTGCTCGATGTGCTCGATGGCCCCGCGCAGTCCACGGCCACGCTCGTGCTCGACCCGGCCCAGGTGCTCGACGGGTCTTCGCTCGCGACGGTGCGTACCGCTCGCACCCGCCTCGTCGCCGCAGCGGGCGCTGGGGTCGAGGTGGTGCCCGACGCGAGCGGTTACGCCCTCGGGCTGATCCGTCTGGCCGCCGCCGACCGGGCCACCGCGGCCCGACTGTGGCGCCCGGCCGGCGGGGCGCCACAGTGCCCGGAGACCGTCGCGCCTCCCAACTCGGTAGCCGCTGCCGTCGCCCGACCGACGGTCACGACGGCGGATGCCGCTGAGAGCCTTCCCCCGCCCCACCCGGTCGATCTCGCGCTGCGTGCCCTGGTGATGGGCGGGCTGGCCGTGACCGCACAGCCTCTCGGGCTCTACGGAGTGTCGCGGGGCGCCACTCAGGTGACCGCGGCCGCGGGTGGGCCCTGGCAGCAGCGGTTGCGAACGTCGTCGCGGGGCAATGACAGCCCGTTCTCCAAGGCGGTCATCCGCCCACTGTCGCGCCGCGTCACCGCCGTGGGGCTCCGCCGTGACTGGACCCCGAACGCAGTGACGGCGGCGAGCCTGACCGTCGGTCTCGCGGCGGCGGCCGTCGTGCTGGTCGACGCCTGGTGGGCCTGGGCGCTGGCCGCTGTGCTGCTGCAGCTCTCGCTCGTCATCGACTGCGTCGACGGCGAGATTGCCCGCTTCACGCGCACCTACAGCCCGCTCGGGGCCTGGCTCGACGGCGTCAGCGACCGCGTCAAGGAGTTCGCCGTGATCGGCAGCGTGACAGCGGTGGGGGTGCGCGGGGGACATGACCTCTGGGGCCTCGCGATCGCGCTGGTCGCCGTGCTGACGATCCGTCAGGTGGAGGACCAGGGGTACAACACCAGGCTCCGGCTCGCCGACACCGCTGATGCCCGCGAACCCCCGAGCGGCCCGCTGAACGTGGGCGCGTCCACCCACCCGCGTCCGACCCGCCGGTCGCTCCGGACGCGCGCGATAGCGACGGTGAAGCAGGTGCTGCACGTTCCCATCGCCGAGCGCTACCTCGTCATGTCGCTCGGCCTGCTCACCCACGACCCGGTCCTGCTGCTCGGCGCCCTCTCGGTGGCGGTGGGCGTCGCGTTGGTCTGGACCCACGTGGGCCGCATCGTGCGCGCCGTCACCCGTCGGGACGTCTACGCGCCCGACCGCCCCGATCCCGACCTCGTGGCCCTGCTCGACCTGGGGCCGATCGCTCGTGGCCTGATGGCCACGGTGAACGGCCCGGTAGCGCTCGCGTGGGCCGCGGCCGTCCTGGGCGGCGCGGCATCCGTGCTCGTGGTGACCGGGGCCCCGCCCTTGGCGTCCGTCGGCGCCCTCGCCCTCGCAGCGGTCCTACTCGGCCCCGGGTCGGCCGGGGCGGGGCGCACGCGTCTGGGCTGGCAGCTACCGGGCGCGATGGTCGCGGCCGAGGCCTCGGTCGTGGCCGCCGTCGCCGCCCAGCTCCCACCGGCGCAGGGCGTGCTCGCCTACCTCTGGTTCGGAGCCGTGGCCTGGCACCTGTACGACATGACGTACCGCCTGCGCGAGACCGGGGCGCGTCCGGCTGGGTGGGTGCAGCGACTGACCCTCGGGGTCGAGGGGCGGATCCTTCTCGTCGGGCTCTGGTGGGCCCTGGGCTGGAACGTTGCGACGGTGTTCACGATCGGCACGCCGGTGCTGCTGCTCGGATGGTTCGGGGAGTCACGCTATTCTTGGCGGTCGATGGTGAGACCTCTGTCCGGCTCCCACTGATCCACAACGGGGGGAGAGCGCACGATGAGCATCGCGCACGACCCCTCGGACAACCGCCCGACGATCGATGAGCTGCGGGCCGTGGCCCAGCCCCCCGAGCACATCGCACGGTACAACGCCGAACACTGGGCCGGTTCGCTCTACCTGCGACACCTCTCGATCTATGTGACGCGCTTGCTGCTGCCGACGGGCATCACGGCCAACGGTGTCACCGGGTTGATGATCGGCTGCGGCCTCCTCGGCGCGGTGGCCCTGCTCGTACCGGGCGTCGCCGGTGCTTTCCTCGCCATGCTCGCCATGCAGCTGCAGATCCTCTTCGACTGTTCCGACGGCGAGGTGGCCCGGTGGCGGCAGCGTTTCTCCCCGGCCGGCATCTGGCTCGACCGGGTGGGGCACTACGTGACCGAGGCCGCGATCCCGATCGCCCTCGGCCTGCGTGCCGGCTCGTGGACCTGGTCAGAGCCGTTGGCCGTCGACGGTTGGAGCGTGCTCGGGCTCGTTGTCGCGGTGCTCGTACTGCTCAACAAGTCGTTCACCGACCTCGTCCACGTGGCCCGGGCGAAGTCGGGGCGCGAGGTGCTTGCCGACGTGAAGGAGACGACGCGGCCCAAGTCGTCAGGCCTGGCGAGCGTGCGTCAGTTGATCGCCTGGGTGCCGTTCTACCGCGCCTTCATCGCCATCGAGGCCAGCATCCTGATCTTTCTAGCGGCCATCGTCGACGCGTGGCGTGGTGACCTCATCTGCACCCAGTGGCTCCTGCTGCTGATGGTGCCCGCGGCCCTGGTGACGGCAGGCGGCCACTTCATCGGCGTGGTGACGAGCTCGCGGCTCGACTGATCGACACGCCCGCTCGAGTCTTCTCCGAGGTGGATCGGCCGGTAACGTCTGCGACAAACGAGGTCTCGCGTCGTGCGCGGCCGGACACCGAGGAGCCATCTTGCCCAACCGGACCGTCATCACCTTCGGTACCTTCGACGTGTTCCACGTCGGGCACGTTCGGGTGCTGGCTCGGGCGGCCGCGCTCGGCGACCGTCTCGTCGTGGGCGTCTCGGCTGACGCCCTCAACGTGGCCAAGAAGGGGCGCGCCCCGGTGTTCAACCAGGACGAACGCCTCGAGATCATCTCGAGCCTGGCCGTCGTCGACGAGGTCTTCATCGAGGAGTCGCTCGAGAAGAAGAAGGAGTACATCGTCGACCACGCTGCCGACGTGCTCGTCATGGGTGATGACTGGACTGGCAAGTTCGACTGGGTCTCTGACGTGTGCGAGGTCGTCTACCTGCCCCGAACCCCGTCCGTCTCGACGACCGGACTCATCGAGCACATCTCGAGTCTCGGTTGACCCGGCCGTCGGTCGATGGAGCCCTGGGCGACCTGGCAACTCGGGCAACTCGGGCAACTCGATGAACTCCGGGAACAGGTGAGGCACGCTCAGCCCCCGAAGAGTGTCACCGCCTGGTCGACGGCATCGGCGTCGGGCTCGGTGACCAGCACGCAGGTCACCCACGGCAAAGGTGGCGGGTCAGTGCGTCGCCAGTGGGTCGCCACCACGACGCCACGCGAGCTCAGCCCGGCCAGGGTCTGTTCGTGGTGGGCGCTGAGCGGCATGGCTGTCGGGTCCAGCTCCACCCAACGCACGTCGCCGTCCAACACTCCGCGATCGAGGTCACTGGCACTGGTCACGAGCACCCCCAGGGAGGAGGCCACCCCTTCGGCCAGGTAGGCGCGGGCGCGCTCCCACGTCGCCGGCGTGGAGTCGGCCGGGATCACCAACACGACCGGGCCGCGACGACCCAGGCCGGCCAACGTGCGTTCGACGACGGCCTCCAGGCACTGCTGCGGTCGGCGTGCGTCACCTGAACCGGCTGCCGAAGGGACGACGCGGCACACCACCGTGAACCGCCTGGTCAGTGCCGGGTCAGTGATGGCACGCAGCAGGTCGACAGGCTGCCGACCGACAGCGGCGCGACTCTGGCCGGAGGCCGTACTCAGCCCGGTGTCGACGTGCGTGACCCCGCGGTCGATGGCACCGGCGAGCAGCCCTCGCAGGTGCTCGGCCCACGTCGCCGACCCGATGCCCTCGGGCGGGTTCGCGAACTGACGCGACGACAGCACAACGCGCGACACCGGCCCGATCGCACTGTCGGTGACAGGCACCTGCGGCCCGAACGCGTCGACCTGCAGGGACAGCACGGTCATGAGCTGCTGCCACGGAACCGCTACCGGGTCGGCCACGCCGTCGAAGAGGGCAGCGACGCGAACGTAGTCGCTGAGGGTGTCGACGGTCGCGCGGTACGCACTGACATCGGTGGGTGAGCCAGGCGGCACGTGCAGCAGCTCGCCCAGGGTCCGGCGCAGCCAGGGCGTGACGTGCTCGCGGTCGTAGGCATCGGTGGCCTCCTGGGCAGCGCGACGCAGGTCGGAAACGAGGAAGACCTCGGCGCCGAGCCCTTCCGGAACCTGGTCGATGTCGATGCGACCGTAGCGGTGTCCCGAGGCCGCCACCGCCGCCAGCAGGTCGTCGACGAGGTCGGCGTCGGCAACCGGGTTGTCGCCAGTCAGCCGTACGACGCGGTCGCCGTCGTCCAGGTCGTCCGTCGCCTGCCCGAAGCGGGCCAGCACGTCGTCGAGGGAACCGCGTATGACGGCGATGCCGACGGAGGCCAGGTGCGCTGCGATGCGGTCGTCGTAGCGCTCGGCACTCGTGGCCACGACGACCTCGTGACCGCTGCGGGCCGCGCGCCGGGCGACCAGCTCGACGAGCGGCATCCCGCCCATCGTCAGCAACGCCTTTCCCGGCAGCCGGGAGCTGTTCAGCCGCGACTGGATGACAACACGGGTGCGGGGCACGGGAATCCTTGAGGGTGTCAGCGGGTGGGGGCGATGGTCAGGGAGTTGATTCGCAGCCCGATCACCGAGTCCGGTAGTCCACGGTCGGAGTCGGGACTGCTGCGAAAGACAAGCGTCGACAGCCTCGCCGAGTTCGTCGGGACCGTGACGGAGACGCGGGCCACCGCTGCAGGGCTCGAGATCTGCCCGGGTGGCGCTGGAAAGGCGACCTCGATGCCCTCCGCCCCAGCAAGACCCACGCTGAAGTGTCGGGGGAGTCTGTTGGCCTCGAGTGCGACATCGTGGCGGTGGGCAGCAGGCGAACGCTGGTCCCACCAGATGCCGCTCTCCGGGTCGAGAGCGAGCTCGATCTCGATGACGAGCGCTTGGTCAACGCTGCCCGTCTCGAGGACCAGCACGGATTCGGAATGGCTGGCCCGACCGACGATGGCCATGCCGCGAACGAAACCCTCAACCATCCTCACTACTGGATCACGCCCCGACGTGATCCGACCGACTCCAGCCGTGAGCGGCGTCTCGTCGTAAGAGGTCTCGAGCCCCGAGCCCAGGGGGGACCGGGTGTAGTCATTGGTCAGAGCGTAGGCGGCCGCCAGATCACTGGACTCCCTGCTCAGGTCCATCCGGGTCAGCACCGGTTCAGACCGGGACCACAGGCGCTGGACCGCCGTATAGGCGGGATCAGCGTCATCCTCGACGTGGTTCATCGCCGTCGTCACCATCTGGTGAAGAGCAGCGCCCTGACCGTGCTCCCAATGGGGCACCAAGGGGGTTGTCACGTCGGCACCACTACGATAAAACCAGAGCCACAGGCGCGCCCGCCGGACCTGCTCGAGTGTCAGCAACGAGCGCCCGGCCGCCAGGTCGCGGACCGAGGAGCTCAGTGCGTCCACATAGTCGGGAACGGTGTCTGCCCTGCGGCTGATGCCGAGATGACCCCACTCCGACCACCCGGCTTGAAGAGCGGGCACGCCATAGGCGGGAAACTCCGAACTGACGCTTCCTCGCACGGTAACAGCGAGGTCCGTGACACTCCACAACGCGTTTCGGCTGATGGTCAGACTGGGCCGGAACGCGAGGTGCCCGACATCCTCATTCAGGTTGGCGAGCTGCTCGAAGTGCTCGGTCCGGTCGTAGTTGACTTGGCTCGGGTGGTCGAGAAAGAGCCAGGAGACTGCGTCGTTGCGGACTGCAAGTGCAATCGTCTCCTCTAGCCACGTGGCGAGATCGAGGAAGGCCTCGTGGTTGCCTTGGACGGCATCCGAGATGGCGTGGTTGAAGACGGTGACGACGGGCTTGGAGGGATCGAGTCCGAGACGGTGCAGCGTATAACTGCGCAGGGCCTGGCGTTCGTCGTCGCTGCGCAGGTCCAGCCGCGAGATCTCTCCACCGCCACGCCACCAGGACGGCCGGCCCAGGTTGGCCTTGGAGCGCCAGGCGGTCCGCTCAGCACTCGGGCCCAAGACATCCCGATGTTTCCAGAGCTGTCTCTCGAACATCTGCGCGATCTGGACGCTCAGAGCCCTTCGGAAGCCGTGCTCTGCGAGGTCGGTACCGGGGAACAGGGCGTAGGCCTTGAGACCACCCGTCGCTTGCGCGTGTATGACCGGGACGCCGCTTGCTGTTGCAGCATCAACAGCGAGAGCCCATTGCCCGTAGTCGACGTGGCTAGTCACCAGCGCAACCGCAGTCTCGTGTGCAAACAGCGTGCGGTACAGACGGTCCTCTGCGGCAACGGACCGTTCGATGCCGTGGATATCGTCGTCTGCGGTCGCCTGACTGCGGCGAGGGACCCGCAGAACACGTACGGACGTCGAGTCGGTCACAACCTGAAGCCGGGTCAGACCCGAAGCGTCCGCTGGTGGCGCCACGGGCAGATCCGTACCGAGGATCCTGACGTGAGACGTACCTGCGCTGATCTCCCCGGAGAGGGAGGCCACGTCGATGACCTCGTCAGCTCCGTACGAGCGGGCGAGCTTGACGAGTTGTTCGCGATTGTAGTCATCCCAGATCTGACCCAGCCAGTGACGGTTGGGGCCCACGAGAGCAACTAGCCGGGCAGGCTGCAGTCGACGAAGACCGTTGGCCAAGGTCAAGGTGCGCAGCGCCAACCGCAGGTCTTGCATGAGGAGGTCGACCACGACGATGGGGCTGTTGTCGTCGGACACGGGGAGAGACGTTCGCCAGTGGACAGTTGCCGCCTCGCACATGGCGTCGAAAGTCGGGCCGAAGGTTGGAAGGTCTGTAGCAGGGGGACGTGGACGTGCCATCAGTGATCTACCTTTCACGGTCGCTTCTGCGACTCGAGCACATCGACGACACGCTGCCGACCTCGCCCGTCGATCAACTCTTGCCCCCTGTTGGCCAGCGACGCCCGCAAGCGCGGGTTGGTCACCAAGTCTGTCAGCGCGCGCACGCCCGCCGAACGTTGGACGTGGTCTTTGCGCAGTGCCGACAACGATCCGATTCCAATGGCAGCGCCAGCGGCGGTCACAGCGTCGTAGCCGACCACTTGGTTCTCTGTCACGCAGACGAGCGCGGCGGGGAGACCGAGACAGAAGAACTCCCACACCGAACTACCGGATGCTGTGACTGCAAGGTCACACGTGACCGCCAGACTCGCAAGATCGTCGACCGGTGGAACGACCACCATCGATTGGCCGGCTCCCACCTCAAGGGCCCGCAGTTGTTGGGCGATCTCCGGGTGGGCCGCTACGGCGACCACCTCCACGGGACGACCGGTGGCCAGCAACATGGGTACGACAACGGGCGCAGCAGCATGCGCATCCGTTCCCCCGAAGACGGCGAGGACACGCAGCGGCGACCTGTCTCGTGGTGCCGCGTCGGTAGGTGACCGCCTCTGTTCCAGAACCTGGTCGCGGAAGAGTGCGTAGTCGAGGCCAGCGAGGAACGTGCCATCACGACCCACCTCGGCGGCTGCTCCAAGGTTCGGGTCGAGAGCGACGTCGGCGTCTTGCCCAGCGCCGAAGGGACCATCCGAGATCGCGAGGACCGTGACGCCGCGAGCGCGTACCGATCCTCCCAGGCGCGGGTCGAGGTGGTAGCCGTCCAGCACCACAGCATCCAGTCCGAGGCGGACCACCAAACCTGCGAGCGCCTCTGGTTCATCGGGCGCCGCGACCACCGAGACACCTCGCGCAGCTACTTGTCTCTCTAGCCAGCCCAGTCCGCCCAGGTCACCGATGAGACGGACCTCAGCGCCGCGTGCCAGCAACTCGTCGCCCAGCGCCAGACATCGAACGACGTGACCGACCCCGATCGACAGGCCGCCGTCGCACCTGAGGCCGACGTGGTGGAGCATGCGCACAGTGTGCCTCACCCGCAGGTCGCCTGCCGTCCATGTTCGGGCTACTCGTCGACTGTTGCTCCGGTGTTAATCTCGCGTTGGCGTCGAACCGTCGCCCCATGGCTGCCGTCGTCTGCGGCCGCCGGACTGGCTAACCAGGAAGATCATCAATGAGCATTCTCGAGGGGTCCTCGATCCTCGTGACGGGCGGTACCGGCTCGTTCGGCAAAGCGTTCATCGCCGAGATACTCGCTCGTCACCAGCCGTCGCGGGTCGTGATCTTCAGCCGCGACGAGCTCAAGCAGTACGAGGTTCGCCAGCAGTTCGACGACGACCCCCGCCTGCGGTGGTTCCTCGGGGACATCCGCGACCAGCACCGCCTCGACCGTGCCATGCACGGCATCGACTACGTCGTTCACGCGGCCGCGCTCAAGCAGGTCGACACGGCCGAGTACAACCCGTGGGAGTTCGTCAAGACGAACATCATCGGCTCTCAGAACGTCATCGAGGCCTCGATCGACGCGGGCGTCAGGAAGGTCGTCGCCCTCTCGACCGACAAGGCGAGCTCGCCGATCAACCTCTACGGCGCGACCAAGCTGACGGCTGACAAGCTGTTCATCACCGGCAACCACTATGCCGCTGCGTACCCGACCCGCTTTTGCGTGGTGCGCTACGGGAACGTCATGGGCTCGCGCGGGTCGGTGATCCCGTTCTTTCGCAAGCTGGCCAAGAAGGGCCGGTCGCTACCCATCACGGACCTGCGGATGACTCGCTTCTTCATCACCCTGCCCCAGGCTGTTGCCTTCGTCACCGAATCCTTCGAGACGATGCAGGGCGGAGAGCTCTACGTTCCCCGCATTCCCTCGATGAAGATCACCGATCTGGCCCAGGCCGTGGCCCCGGGGGCCGAGATGCACGAGATCGGCCTGCGACCGGGCGAGAAGCTGCACGAGGAGATGATCTCGGCGGAGGAGGGTCGTCGGGCCTTGCGACTGGGCAGCCGCTACGTGCTGCAGCCCGACCTGGCGTCGTGGGGCTACCAGCCCCCGGACGACGGCGTTCCGGTTCCAGCAGGGTTCCATTACACCTCCGACACGAACGACCAGTGGTTCAGCGGCGAGGAGATGGTCACGATCCTTAAGAACGAGAAGCAGTGATCCTCTACGGTCGACAGTCGGTGAACGACGACGACATCGAGGCGGTGGCCGCCGTGCTGCGCGGTGACTGGCTCACGACCGGCCCGGCCGTGACAGCGTTCGAGCGGGCGCTAGAGCAGCTCACCGGTGCAGCACGCTGCGTCAGCGTCACGAGCGGAACCGCCGCACTGCACGTCGCCTACGCGGCGGCCGGGGTCGGACCGGGCGACGAGGTCGTCACCACCCCGATGACCTTCGTCGCCACGGCGTCGAGTGCCGTTGCCCTCGGTGCGACGGTGCGGTTCGTCGACGTGGAGGAGGACACGGCAAACATCGACGCCGAGGCCGTGGCCGCGGCGGTGACCGACCGAACGACCGTGATCGCGGGGGTCGACTATGCCGGTCACCCGATCGAGATCGACGCCATCAACGAGATCGCCTCGCGCGCAGGCGCCCTTGTGGTTGAAGATGCGGCGCACTCGATCGGCTCGACCTATCGGGGGCGCCCGGTCGGCTCCCTGGCCGACCTGACCACCTTCTCGTTCTTCCCGACCAAGAACCTCACCACGGCGGAGGGCGGGGCGGTCGCCGCCCTCGACCCGGAGCTGGGTGCTCGCGCCCACCGTTTCCACAACATCGGGCTGGTGCGCGACCCCGACCTGCTGCGTCACCCCGACGAGGGGCCCTGGCACCAGGAGGTGCACGAGTGGGGCCTGAACTACCGGCTCCCTGACGTGCTCGCCGCCCTCGGTCTCAGCCAGCTCCAGCGTCTCTCCGCCTTCAAGGCGCGACGGGCCGAGGTGTTCGCCCGGTACCAGCAGGGCCTGGCTGACGTCGACGGCCTCCGGCTGCCGACGCAGCGCTCGCACGTCGACCCGATCTGGCACCTCTACCCCCTGCGAGTGCTCGGGGGCAGGCGACGCGCGGTGTTCGAGGCCATGCGCGCCGACGGCATCGGAGTGCAGGTCAACTACGTCCCCGTCTACTGGCATCCACTGTTCGAGGACCTCGGGATGCGACGGGGGATGTGCCCGAACGCGGAGGCCTTCTACGCCGAGGAGCTCTCGCTGCCGATGCACGTCGAGCTCACCGACGACGACGTCGACCAGGTCATCGAGTCGGTCAACCGGGCCCTACGAGGCTGAGGTCATGCACCACGCGAACCACTTCTACGGCCACGCCCACATCATGGCGAGGTATGTCGGTCTCGAGGAGCCGCCCCGTATCTGGGGGTACCTCCAGCACGGGTGGAACATGCATGACGGCTTCGCGGTAGGAACGGTCTTTGCCGAGGCGTACCCGAAGTTCGTCTGGTCGCAAGCATGTTCACGGCGGGGGTGGGCGGCGGGCCTGCGGGACTACATGGTCGTCGGGTCGCCGTGGCTGTACCTGCTCGAGCTGGAACGCCAGCGGGAGTGGTTGGCCGCCGCGCCCCCGCGCGTGGGCACGATCGTCTATCCGTTCCACGGGTGGGAGGGTCAACAGGTCGTCGGTAGCCACGCGGCCTATGTCGAGCAGGTGCGGGCGACCGAGGGAGACGTGCCCATCACGGTCTGCCTGCACTGGAACGAGTTCGACAACCCGAAGGTGCGCCGCGAGTATGAGGACGCCGGGGTGCGGGTGATCACCCACGGGCAGCGCGGCTACCTCTGGCAGGACACCGACGTCGCCTTTCTCTACCGTCAGCTGCACGAGATCCGTTCGCACCGGCGGGTCGTCAGCAACCGGATGAGCAGTGCGATCCTCTACGCGGCGTCGGCGGGCGCCGACGTGGGCATCTACGGCGACCCGATGGAGCTCGAGGCCGACCACGCCGTGCTGGGGGGGGTCGGGAAACCGCGCCGAATGTGGCCCCGACTCCACCAGGTCGAGGCCCCCCGAGACCACGCGATCGACGTCGCGCTCACCGAGCTCGGTGCTGGCACGGTATTGCGGCCCGAGGAGATCATCGACGTCTTCGGGTGGGGCCCCGAGATTGCGGTGCCGGGCCCGCCGCCGCCTGCGCCTTCACTCGAGCAGCCGTCGGCGCGGGGCCGGCACCCGTCACGACACCGGGCTGAGAGTCATCGGGGGCCGGCCGACGCAGAGCCGACCAGCGACCTGGGTGTGGTCGTCACGCCGGCGGGTGACCTCGCCCCGCTGGATCCCACCTCCAGCGATGACCCAGACCCAACGATCCTGCCTGGCCGATCGTCCGACGAGCCTTCCCACGGGCCGGGTCGCCACCGCGCGAGCGACGCCGGCACGTTGGATGCCGTGTCGGCCGACTGACGGCGCGACGCGTCGTTTCGGGTCGGGTCGTGTCGTGTCGTGTCGGTGGGCCTAGACCAGCTCCCAGCGCAGCGGGGTGCCGCGACGGACGTCACGGGTGAAGGCCCTGCCCACGACGAGGTCGAAAAGGTCTGGGGCCAGCCCCGTGGACGGCCGGATGGACCGTACGTTGCGCGAGGTGACCGGCTCGCCGGCGCGGACGTCCTCGACCACGAAGAGGGACCGGCGAAACCGGAGGCCTTCGCGTTCCGACTCACGGGCACCGATGCGGGGTTGGCCGAGGGCCTGCCACGCCACCTTCGTCTCCTTGACGAGCGAGGCCAGCTCGGAGGGCTCGAGTGAGAAGTCGCTGTCGACCCCTCCGCTCTCGCGCGAGAGGGTCACGTGCTTCTCGACCAACACGGCTCCGAAGGCGATGGAGGCCACTGCGGCGCCGATACCCATGGTGTGGTCGGAGAGCCCGATGGGAGCGTCGAAGGCCGCAGCCATCACCGGGATGCCCCGCAGGTTGGACGACGAAGGGTCGGCCGGGTACGAGGCGGTGCACGAGAGCACGATGACCTGGTCGTTGCCGGTGTCACGGGCCGCCTGCACGGCCGCGTGGATCTCGCCCACGGACGCCATCCCGGTGGAGATGATGACGGGTTTGCCCGTGCCGGCCGCGAGCCGGATGAGCGGGAGGTCGACGATCTCGGACGAGGCGATCTTGTAGGCCGGGACGTCAAGGCCTTCGAGGAACTCGACGGCGCTCGGGTCGAAGGGGCTGGAGAATGCGAGCAACCCGAGCTCTGCGGCCAGCTCGAAGATCGGGGCGTGCCACTCCCAGGGGGTGTGCGCCTCCTCGTAGAGGTCGTACAGACGACGCCCCGCCCACAGCGGGTGGTCGTCGCTCAGCCGGAACTCGGGGGCGTCGACGTCGAGCGTGATGGTGTCGGCCGTGTACGTCTGCAGCTTGATGGCGTGGGCGCCGGCGGCAGCGGCCGCACGCACGATCGCGAGAGCGGTGTCGAGGGAACCGTCGTGGTTGCCCGACATCTCGGCGATGATGAACGGTTCGACGTCGGCGCCTACCGGCACACCGCCGATGTGGATGGTGGCCCGCGGGCCGCTGCCCGTCAGGGTGGGTGCCGTCACAGTCATGGTCTCTTCCTCTCGTTGCCCTTGGCTGCGCGTACGTGCCACACCGCGACCTCACGCCCCCCGACGTCGCGGACCTCGCGCGAGATCTCCTCGAAACCGTTGCGCCGGTTGAAACGTCGCACGGCTTCGTTCGCCTCGAGCACCTCGCCCTCAAGGGTCTTGAGGCCGAGCTCGTCGAAGGCGAAACGTCTGGCCTGGCGCTGGATCTCGATCCAGGCGGGTAGCAGCTCCCCACGCGCGGTCAAGCCCTCGTTGTCGAGGTAGTAGCCCCACCACGCCGACCCGGCCTCGGCGTCGAGGTCAAAGAAGGTGACCACGCCGGAAGGCACGTCGTGCCGCACGTAGAGCAAGACCTGGCGCGTCGGGTCGGTCTGGGTACGCTGCCACCACGCGTCGTGCTCGGCGGCCGTGATCTCGTGCTGGGTGAGCGACATCTCGCGCACCTGGGGGTGGTTGCGCCAGAGGAGCAGGCGGTCGCGGTCGTCGTCGGTTGCTGGGCGGAGCATGGGCGGTGGCCTCCGAGGCGGCCGGAAAGTCTGACGGCCGAGAGTCGTTGTGGCTTGCGCTTGCTAAACTACCCGACGGCACCACCCCTACGACACGAGGGAATGATGAGCACCCTGAGCCGCGACCAGATCCGGTCCATGATGGCGGAAGTCCTTGCGGCGCAAGGAAAGCAGATGCCAGGTGACGACCAGGCAAACCTCGAGGAGATCGGGTTCCGGTCACTCGACTTCTCCGAGCTCGCTTTGCGCGTCGAGGACGAGATCGACGAGGAGCTGAACTTCGACGCGCCGCAGCTACGGCAGATCGCGACCGTGTCCGATGTTTTGGACTTTCTCGAGCAGCTGCAGGCCGCGTGACACCTGCCACGGCGTTGAGTGGTGACCGGCCGCGCGCGGGTCAGAGCGGCAGTCGAGTGGTGGCCCGCGGCTTCGACGGCACCTGGGAACAACTCGCTGACCTGCTGCTACCGGCCTCGGCTGCGGTGTCGGTGCTTGACAACCTCCAGGCGATCCGTGCGGTCTGGACAGCGGCGCGCGACGGCGGTGAGCTGCTCGTCGCGTCGCGCACCCGACTCACTGCAGACCTGCGCGACGAGCTCCGCGCGGCGGGGTTGGCGGTGGTCGACCTGACCCCCCACGATGATCCGCGCGGCGGGGTGGTCGAGCGGGTCACCGTGGCTGAGGCGACCCTCAAACGCCCGCCCTCACCCGGGCGCGTCTGGCTGCTCACGAGCGGGAGCACGGGTCGGCCCAAGCGGGTGGCCCACACGCTCGACTCCCTGACGACCGTGACCGGGTCCCAGCCGCCCCGCACCTGGTTGTGCCCCTACGCGCACGGTGCCTACGCCTGGTGGCAGGTCGTGACGCTCTCGCTGCGCCATCCGGGCCAGGACGTGCTGTTCATCGAGCCGGACGAGCTGGAGAGCTGGCCGGCCCGGGCGCTCGAGGTGGGCGTGACCGCCGTCTCGGGTACCCCGACCTTCTGGCGTCAGGCGCTTTACCGTGACCCCGATGCCGTGGCTGCCCTCCCGCTGGAACAGGTGACCCTGGGAGGTGAGCCGGTCGACCAGGCCATTCTCTCCAGGCTGTCCGAGCTGTTTCCCTCCGCCCGGGTCAGCTGGATCTACGCCTCGAGCGAGGCGGGTGCCTCGATCGCCGTCCACGACGGGTTGGCGGGCTTTCCGCGCGAGTGGCTGGGTCGCACCGGGCCCGGCCACGCGAGGCTGTCCGTCGTCGACGGCGAGCTGCTCATCGAGTCACCGCGACGTGGTCAGGGCGTCGACCGGGTGCTACACACGGGCGACCGGGCCGAGATAGTCGGCGGGCGGGTGCTCATCACCGGTCGTGTCGCCTCCGACGAGATCAACGTGGGCGGCGCCAAGGCATCTGCCGCCGCGGTTCGTGACGTGCTCCTGTCCCACCCGGCCGTCGTCTGGGCCGCCGTTCGCGGACGCCGTGCCCCGATCGTCGGTCGTATCGTCACCGCCGACGTCGTGCTCTCGGAGGAGACCACGGTTGCCGAGCTCACATCCTGGTGCACCGAACGGCTGCCGGACTACTCGGTGCCGCGTCGCCTGCGCTTTCTCGACCACATCCCGATCAAGGAGAGTCTCAAGAGCGATGTCTGACACCACCGAACCCATCGGCGCCGCCACCGTCGTCGTCGTATCGGGGGGCTCTCGCGGTCTGGGGCTCGCCATCGTGAGCGACATTCTCGCGTCGGGGGCGAGCGTCGCCGCCTTCGCGCGCACCCTCACCCCGGAGCTGGAGGCACTGGCGAGCGCCCACCCCGACCGGGTGCACGTGGCGTCGGTCGACGCCACGGACCGTCAGGCCGTCGCCGCCTTTCTCAAGGCGGCCGAGGCGCGGTTGGGCCCGATCGACGCGCTGGTCAACAATGCTGCCGTGGGCCAGGACAGCCTGCACGTGCACACCTCGCCCGACGACATCGCCCGCATCATCGAGACGAACCTCACCGCACCCTTGTTGCTGGCTCGAGCCGTGCTGCGCCGCATCCTGGCCAAGGGCAACCGGGGCCGCATCGTGATGGTCACCTCGGTGTGTGCCCAGCGTGGCTACTCCGGCCTGGTGGCCTACTCCGCCACCAAAGGTGGGCTCGACAGTGCGATGCGCACGTTGGCCCGAGAGATGCATGGGCGCGCCCTCGTCAACAGCGTGGCCCCCGGCTTCTTCGCCTCGGAGATGAGCTCCGTGCTCGGCCAGACCCAGCTCGACACGATCACCCGCCGCACCCCGTCGGGCCGCCTCGTGGAACCGGAGAACATCGTGCCGATCGTGCACACGTTGCTCTTCGAGCACACCAACCTCAACGGGCAGGTCATCACGGTCGACGGTGGCGCGAGCATCTGAGCCCTCGTGCCTGCCAACCCCGCGACGCCGGATGCCGCACCCGTCGACGCGGCGGGCACAGGGCACAGGGCCGTCGCCCGGCGAAGGCCGGTCGAGTCGGTCGAGTCGTGGCTGCGGCGCTCGGTGCGCCAACAGCCGGCAGA